>NZ_JBEXYB010000013.1:0-179230 GCF_040630715.1 Streptomyces sp. NPDC005752
GGGCGTGCCTGCCCCGTCGCGCCCCCCCCGGGGGTCGGGGTGGTGCCCCCCCCCCCGGGCCGCGGGCGCCGCACGCGGACGCGGGGCACCGGCAGTGCGCCGGACGCGATGCCGTGAGTCGTGTCACCGCCCCGTCGCACAGAACATGTCACCACCCCGCCGCACAAGAGGCGAACCGGGCCCCCTCCGGTAAGGATGAGGGAGTGACTGGCCCCGGATACGGGGCAGGCGAGCGATGACCGCGTAAACCCGAGAAGGGACGCACACCGTGGCACGACCCAGGATTCTTGTTGTCGGCGCCGGCTTCGCGGGGGTGGAGTGCGTGCGCCGGCTGGAGCGCAGTCTCGCGCCCGGCGAGGCGGACATCGCGCTCGTCACCCCGTTCTCGTACCAGCTCTACCTGCCGCTGCTCCCGCAGGTCGCCTCCGGGGTGCTCACCCCCCAGTCGGTCGCCGTCTCCCTGCGGCGCAGTCGACGCCACCGCACCCGGATCGTGCCGGGCGGGGCGATCGGAGTGGACACGAAGGCGAAGGTCTGCGTGGTCCGCAAGATCACGGACGAGATCGTGAACGAGCCGTACGACTACATCGTGCTGGCCGCGGGCAGCGTCACCAGGACCTTCGACATCCCTGGGCTCGTCGAGAACGCCCGGGGCATGAAGACCCTGGCCGAGGCCGCCTACATCCGGGACCACGTCATCTCCCAGCTCGATCTGGCCGACGCCAGTCACGACGAGGAGGAGCGGGCGTCGCGGCTGCAGTTCGTGGTGGTGGGCGGCGGGTACGCCGGTACGGAGACGGCCGCGTGTCTGCAGCTGCTCACCAGCAACGCCGTCAAGCACTACCCCAGGCTGGACCCCAAGCTGATCAAGTGGCACCTGATCGACATCGCGCCCAAGCTCATGCCCGAGCTCGGTGACAAGCTCGGTCTCAGCGCCCTCGAGATCCTGCGCAAGCGCGGCATCGAGGTCTCGCTGGGCGTCTCCGTGGCGGAGGCGGGCCCGGACAAGGTGACCTTCACGGACGGCCGGGTACTGCCCTGCCGCACGCTGATCTGGACCGCGGGTGTCGCGGCGAGTCCGCTCGTCGCCACCCTCGACGCGGAAACGGTGCGCGGCCGGCTCGCCGTGACACCGGAGATGAGCCTTCCGGGCAGCGACGGGGTGTTCGCGCTCGGCGACGCGGCGGCGGTTCCGGACCTGGCCAAGGGGGACGGGGCGATCTGCCCGCCCACCGCTCAGCACGCGATGCGCCAGGGCCGCAAGCTGGCGGACAACATCATCGCGTCGCTGCGCGGCCGTCCACTGCAGCCGTACGTCCACAAGGACCTCGGCCTGGTCGTGGACCTCGGCGGCCGGGACGCCGTCTCCAAGCCGCTCGGGATCGAGCTGAGGGGCATGCCCGCGCAGGCGGCGGCGCGCGGCTACCACTGGGCGGCGCTGCGGACGAATGTCGCCAAGACCCGGGTCATGACCAACTGGCTGCTCAACGCGGTCGCCGGTGACGATTTCGTGCGCACGGGCTTCCAGGCCCGTAAGCAGGCCACCCTGCGCGACTTCGAGTACACCGACGCCTACCTCACGCCGGAGGAGATCCGCGCGCACACCGCCGGTGCCTCGGCCGACGGCTGAGCCGGCCGTCCCGGCCCCCTCCCCCGGCCTCCGCCGTGCGGGCGGGGGGCCGGCGTCGTTTCCGGCGCAGGGCCGTGCCGGGTGTCAGGTCCGGTGCGAGAGGACCGTGTCGACCGTGTCGGCGTCCCGGGCCCGCTTGTCCTCCCGGTAGCGCAGGACACGGGCGAACCGCAGCGTGACACCCGCCGGGTAGCGGGTGGAGCTCTGGAGCCCGTCGTAGGCGATCTCGACGACGAGTTCCGGGCGCACCGTCACCACGTGTCCGTCGTCGGCGGTGGCCAGCTCCCGGAGGCGTTCGGTCTGCCACAGGAGCATGGTGTCCGTGAGTCCCTTGAAGGTCTTGCCCAGCATCGCGAAGGTGCCGTCCTCCCGGCGTGCCCCCAGGTGCAGGTTGGAGAGCTTCCCGGTGCGTCGGCCGTGTCCCCATTCGGCGGCCAGCACCACGAGGTCCAGGGTGTGCACGGGCTTCACCTTCAGCCAGGAGGCACCCCGGCGGCCCGCACCGTACGCCGCGGTGACGCCCTTGACCACGACGCCCTCGTGCCCTCGGGCCAGCGTTTCCTCGGAGAACGCCACCGCGGCTTCGCGCTGCGACTCGTCCGAGGGGTCGTCCACGGCGAGGCGCCGTACCCGCATCGCTTCGGGCACCAGCTCGGCAAGCTCCTGATGGCGTTCGGAGAAGGGGAGGTCGAGGAGGTCACGGCCGTCCACGGACAGCACGTCGAAGAACACGGGGACCACCGGGACGGCGTCCGCCGCGGTGGCGACGTCGCGCCGGGACCCGACCCGGCCGGCCGTCTCCTGGAACGGCCGGGGCCTCCCGTCGTCGCCGAGCGCGATCACCTCGCCGTCGAGGATGAACCGGCCGGCGGGAAAGCCGGCCACGGCCGTGGCGAGTTCGGGCAGCCGGTCGGTGATGTCGTCGAGGGTGCGGGTGTGGACGCGCACCTGCGGCCCGTCCCGGTGCACCTGGACGCGGATGCCGTCCAGCTTCTCCTCGACGACGCAGGGCCCGAGCCGGTCGATCGCCTCGGTGACCGAGCGGGCGGTGTGGGCCAGCATGGGCTGGACCGGCCGGCCGACGGTGAGCCGGAAGGCCGCGAGGGCCCCGGGGCCCTCCGCGAGCAGCGTACGGGCGACAGGGGCCGCCGATCCGGCGAGCATGACGGCGCGGCGTACCTCCGCGCGGGGCGCTCCGGCCGCGTCGGCCAGGGCGTCGACGGCGAGGGCGTCGAGTGCCCCCTGGCGCACCTCCCCCGTGAGCAGTCCACGCAGGAAGTACTGTTCGTCCGCCGTGGCGGCGCCGAGCAGCCGCATCAGGCGCTCCTTGCGGGCGGACTGCGAGCCTGGGCCGGTCAGCGCGCCGATCGCCGTCAGCTCCGCGTCCGTCTCCGCCACCGTCAGCGTGGGCGCCTCGGCGGGCGTCACCGCGTGGCGCAGAGCGCTCCAACCGATCCCGAGCCGCCCCTGGGGGAGGCGGCCGGCGAGGTAGGGGATGACGACCGGGACATCGGCGGGCGCCGCGTCCCGGAAGAGCCCGGCGAGCAGGGCGGTCTTCCGGGTCCGGGCCGACGTCGCGGCGACCTCCAGGGACACGTGGGCGAGCCGGGCGAGCAACATGCAGTCATGGTGCTACGGCCACGGGCCCGCCGCCCCCCGGAACGGCCCGGGACGGTCAGATGATGTTGAGGGCGGCGGCGCCGCCCACTCCGCCGAGGACCATGAAGGCGGGCATCAGCACCTTCATCTCGACCCAGCTGCCCGCCCGGAAGCGCATGAACTTCGGCGGGCCGAGCGGGTACCACCGCTTGCGGCCCAACGGTATGGGCCAAAGGATCGGACAGCCGGAGACCGTGAGGGCGTCGCCGATGTCGTGGACGAGGGCTCCGAGGACGATGGGCAGCCCGAGCCACATGTACTCCTGGCCGGGGGCGGTGAACAGCCAGTCGGACCCGTTCCCCGACTGGTCCAGGACGCCTGCCAGGATCCACGCGCTGGTCGCGCCGAGCAGCCAGACCAGGACGTCGCTGGAGACGCGGGCCGCACGCCACAGCAGTCCCTCGACGGCGAGGACGAGGTGGACGAAGAGGATGGCCAGCACCGCCCACCGGCCGCCGGTGATCGCCGCCACGGAGCAGCCCGCACCGATCAGTACGGCCCACAGCCATGTGTGGGTGAGAGTGCGGTGGCCTCCGGTCCTGCGCGGGTCCCCGGCTCCCTTGGTCGCCTTGTAGACGGCGTAGGAGAGCTTGTCGACTATTTCGCAGAGGCCTTTGGAGACGGGGCCGAAGGCACGCGAGATCGTGGCCGACTTGTGGTCGAGGTCCGGGGCGAGCGCGGCCCCCGCGGTAATCAGGGCCCCCACGACGAGGACGGGCCAGGGCATCGCGTGACCCGCCGCGGCGGCCGCGGCACCCACCCCCAGCCAGGCCGCTGCCCCTGACAGTGAGTGTGCCGGTCCCATCATGGCTGTTCCCGCCCCCATCGTGATTCGGCCGTGTGTCAGGCCGGGCCGCCATGACCTGTGTGCGGCGGCCGAGTTGAGTGGGCAGCGTATCGTCCGTGATCTTCGCCGGGTCCTCCGGTTCCCTCATACGGGCAGGAGAGAGGCAAGATGGGGGCGTGACCCTTATCGATCAGCTCCCCCCGACCGCCGACCCGGACGCCCTCTTCGAGTCCTTCTCGTCATGGACCGAATCCCAGGGCATCACCCTCTATCCGGCTCAGGAGGAGGCGCTGATCGAGGTGGTCTCCGGGGCGAACGTGATCCTTTCCACCCCCACGGGCTCCGGCAAGAGCCTGGTCGCGGCGGGTGCGCACTTCACCGCACTGGCCCAGGACAAGGTCACGTTCTACACCGCGCCGATCAAGGCGCTGGTCTCGGAGAAGTTCTTCGACCTGTGCAAGCTCTTCGGCACGGAGAACGTCGGCATGCTGACCGGCGACGCCTCGGTCAACGCCGACGCCCCGGTCATCTGCTGCACCGCCGAGGTGCTGGCCTCGATCGCGCTGCGTGACGGCAGGTACGCCGACATCGGCCAGGTCGTGATGGACGAGTTCCACTTCTACGCGGAGCAGGACCGCGGCTGGGCCTGGCAGATCCCGATCCTGGAACTGCCGCAGGCCCAGTTCGTGCTGATGTCGGCGACGCTCGGCGACGTCGCGATGTTCGAGAAGGACCTGACGCGCCGCACCGGCCGTCCCACGTCCGTGGTGCGCTCCGCGACCCGGCCGGTGCCGCTGAGTTACGAGTACCGGCTGACGCCGATCACGGAGACGCTCACCGAGCTCCTGGACACCCGGCAGTCGCCCGTCTACATCGTGCACTTCACGCAGGCCGCGGCGGTGGAACGCGCGCAGTCGCTGATGAGCATCAACATGTGCACGAAGGAGGAGAAGGAGAAGATCGCCGATCTGATCGGCAGCTTCCGCTTCACCACCAAGTTCGGCCAGAACCTCTCCCGCTACGTACGGCACGGGATCGGGGTGCATCACGCGGGCATGCTCCCCAAGTACCGCCGGCTCGTGGAGAAGCTCGCACAGGCGGGCCTGCTGAAGGTCATCTGCGGGACGGACACGCTGGGCGTCGGCGTCAACGTGCCCATCCGGACCGTGCTGTTCACCGCCCTCACCAAGTACGACGGCACCCGCGTGCGCACGCTGCGCGCCCGCGAGTTCCACCAGATCGCGGGCCGCGCGGGCCGCGCCGGGTTCGACACAGCGGGCTTCGTCGTCGCGCAGGCCCCCGAGCACGTCATCGAGAACGAGAAGGCCGTCAAGAAGGCGGGCGACGACCCCAAGAAGAAGCGCAAGGTGGTCCGCAAGAAGGCCCCCGAGGGTTTCGTCGCCTGGTCGGAGACCACCTTCGACAAGCTGATCCAGTCCGATCCCGAGCCGCTGACCTCCCGCTTCCGGGTCACGCACACGATGCTGCTCTCGGTGATCGCGCGCCCGGGCAACGCTTTCGAGGCGATGCGGCATCTGCTCGAGGACAACCACGAGCCGCGCCGTGCCCAGCTGCGGCACATCCGCCGGGCCATCGCGATCTACCGCTCGCTGCTCGACGGCGGTGTCGTGGAGCAGCTCGACACGCCCGACGCGGAGGGCCGGATCGTGCGGCTCACCGTCGACCTCCAGCAGAACTTCGCGCTCAACCAGCCGCTGTCCACCTTCGCGCTGGCCACCTTCGACCTGCTGGACGCCGAATCGCCGTCCTACGCCCTGGACATGGTCTCCGTCGTCGAGTCGACGCTCGACGACCCGCGGCAGATCCTGGCCGCCCAGCAGAACAAGGCGCGGGGGGAGGCCGTCGGGCAGATGAAGGCGGACGGCGTC
Source organism: Streptomyces sp. NPDC005752 (assembly GCF_040630715.1). Classification (NCBI taxonomy): domain Bacteria; kingdom Bacillati; phylum Actinomycetota; class Actinomycetes; order Kitasatosporales; family Streptomycetaceae; genus Streptomyces; species Streptomyces sp. NPDC005752. The sequence continues at coordinate 5,966 of NZ_JBEXYB010000013.1, forward strand.
GAGTACGAGGAGCGGATGGAACGGCTCCAGGAGGTCACGTACCCGAAGCCGCTGAGCGAACTGCTCTGGCATGCCTACGACGTGTACCGCACGAGCCATCCGTGGGTGGGCGACCACCCGGTGTCGCCGAAGTCCGTGATCCGGGACATGTACGAACGGGCCATGACCTTTACCGAGTTCACCTCGAACTACGAGCTGGCCCGCACCGAGGGCATCGTCCTGCGGTATCTGGCGAGCGCCTACAAGGCACTTGAGCACACCATTCCCGACGACCTGAAGTCCGAGGACCTGGAGGATCTGATCGCCTGGCTCGGCGAGATGGTGCGTCAGGTGGACTCCAGCCTCCTGGACGAGTGGGAGCAGCTGGCCAACCCGGATGTGGAGACGGCCGAGCAGGCCCAGGAGCGGGCCGACGAGGTCAAGCCGGTCACGGCCAATGCCCGCGCCTTCCGGGTGCTGGTACGCAACGCGATGTTCCGCCGGGTGGAGCTGGCCGCTCTGGACCGGGTCCGCGACCTGGGCGAGCTGGACGCCGACGCGGGCTGGGACGAGGACGCGTGGGGCGAGGCCATGGACGACTACTGGGACGCGCACGAGGAGCTGGGCACGGGCCCGGACGCGCGCGGCCCGAAGCTGCTGAAGATCGACGAGGACCCCGAGCACGGTCTCTGGCGGGTGTGGCAGGCCTTCGCCGACCCGGCCGGCGACCACGACTGGGGAATTCGTGCGGAGGTCGATCTCGCGGCCTCCGACGAGGAGGGCCGGGCAGTCGTCCGGGTCACGGCCGTGGGCCAGCTGTGACGGTGTGCCGGCTCGAGGAGTGGAGAAGAACCGCATGACGACGAACCCCGCCGAGCGCCTGGTCGACCTGCTCGACCTGGAGCGGATCGAGGTCAACATCTTCCGTGGCCGCAGCCCCGAGGAGTCCCTGCAACGGGTATTCGGCGGTCAGGTGGCGGGCCAGGCACTGGTAGCGGCCGGCCGCACCACGGACGGGGACCGTCCGGTGCACTCGCTGCACGCCTACTTCCTGCGTCCGGGACGCCCGGGAGTCCCGATCGTGTACGACGTGGAGCGGGTGCGGGACGGCCGGTCCTTCACCACGCGCCGGGTCACGGCCGTGCAGCAGGGCCGGACGATCTTCAATCTGACGGCGTCCTTCCACCGCCCGGAGGAGGCCGGATTCGAGCACCAGTTGCCGCCGGCCCGTGTCGTGCCCGATCCGGACGACCTGCCGACGGTGGCCGACGAGGTGCGCGAGCACCTGGGCGGCCTGCCGGAGGCGCTGGAGCGGATGGCGCGCCGCCAGCCCTTCGACATCCGCTACGTCGACCGGCTGCGCTGGACGCAGGAGGAGATCAAGGACGCGGACCCGCGCAGCGCGGTGTGGATGCGCGCGGTCGGCCCTCTGGGCGACGACCCGCTCGTGCACACCTGCGCGCTGACGTACGCGAGCGACATGACCCTGCTGGACGCGGTACGGATCCCCGTCGAGCCGCTGTGGGGGCCGCGGGGCTTCGACATGGCGTCCCTGGACCACGCCATGTGGTTCCACCGGCCGTTCCGGGCGGACGAGTGGTTCCTGTACGACCAGGAGTCGCCGATCGCCACGGGCGGCCGCGGGCTGGCCCGGGGGCGGATCTACGACCGCCAGGGGCAGTTGCTGGTGTCCGTGGTCCAGGAGGGACTCTTCCGGCGCCTCGGCGGGGCGTAGCGCGCCGCCGCTGATCAGATGCCGGGCAGCGGGTCCTGGTCCACGTCGTGCCGGCGGGTCCGGATGTCCGGGCCCGCCGGGTGCAGCTTGGCGTCACAGGCGGGACCGAGCCCGGTGCGGCGCGACTCCGCACCGGTCAGGGGCCGTCCGCACAGGGCGCACCGCACCGGGCGGCGTGCCTCGCTGCGGCCGGCTTCCGGCTGCGGTCCGGGGAAGAGTCCGGGAAGGGGCTCGGGAGATTCCACGTACCGATCCTCTCAAGCCCGTACGACACACCACGAGGGCGAGCGGTGAGGATGGTGCTCCGCTGGAGTTCAGGTCGAAGGGCGACGCGGTGCATCTGCACGTGCCCGGGTACGACCTGCGGCTGGGCATGGCCCTGGTGGCTCTCCTGCGGACCATCGACAGCCCGCTGCTCGGCACGGAGTGGGACGACAGCGAGCAGTGACGTTCGGTCCCGCTGCCGGTCGAGTGCCCCGTCGCGGACCCGGACGGCTGCGATGAGGGACAGGTGCGTGAACGCCTGGGAAGCGGTGCCCAGTTGCACGACGGATCCCAGCTCTCCTGCGAAGAACCCGGCGCTGTCGCGCAGGTGGGCGTCCTCACCCCGAAACGGGCGCGCCCGCCTGCAGGTCGCCCGCCGGACCGTGCGCCCCTGTGGGAGGGTATCGGTCCATGACCGTCCAATCTCCTCCATACCCTCGCGAAAGCCACTGTCCTGGTAGCGTCTCCCGTCCGCTCCCCCGGCATCGCGGGGGTGGCGCGTGGACTTGATCCATGTCCGCGCCGTCAGCCCGCCGGACCTGACCGAGCGGGTCGAGGAGTTCCTCGCCGACGACCCGTACGTCCTGAACCTGACCGTGCGGCGGGGCGACGCCCGTAACCCCGACGGCGACTCCGTCGCGTGCGACATGCCGGCGGGGGCCGCGAACGAGGTGCTGCGCGGCCTGCGGGATCTCCGGCTCGACCTCCGCGGGTCCCTCGTCGTCGAGCAGGTCGACATGGCGTTCCCGGGGCCTGCCTCGGAGGCCGCGACCCGACGGCTCGGGGCGCTCGCCGGCGCGCCGGTGTGGGAGCAGGTGGAGGCTCGCATCCGGTCAGGGGGGAGGTACCCCCCGAGCTTCTACCTGTACCTGGTCATCGCGGGCCTGATCGGCTCGGTAGGCATCGTCACCAACTCCCAGATCCTCATCGTCGGAGCGATGGTCGTCGGCCCTGAGTACGGGGCGATCGTGGCCGTGGCCCTCGGGCTCGACAGAGGGGACCGCGGCATGGTCCACACCGGACTGTCGGCCCTCTGGAGGGGCTTTCTGCTGACGGTCGCGGTCACCTTCCTCTTCAGTCTGCTCATCCGCGGCTTCGGTCTGCAGTCGGATGCGTTCGACCGGGGGCTGCGGCCCGTCTCCAACCTGATCAACACCCCCAACTTCTTCTCCTTCGCCGTCGCGGCCCTGGCCGGTGTCGTCGGCATCGTGTCCCTCACGGAGGCCCGCACCAGCGCCCTGCTCGGGGTCTTCATCTCGGTGACGACCATCCCGGCGGCCGCGGCCCTCAGCGTCTCGACGGCCTTCGGCAGCTGGTCCGAGGCATGGGGCTCGCTCATCCAGCTCCTGGTCAACATCGCCGTGCTGATCGTGGTGGGTGCTCTCGCGCTGAGGTCCCAGCGGGCGATCTGGCGGCGCGTGGGCCGCAGACAGGCGGTTCGGAGCCGCGGACAGACCTGAGGTCCATGGCCACACCCTCGCCCTCGCCGGGAGAGGGGTACGTGACCAGGCCGAGCGGCCGGAACGGGGCCGGGCCGGGATGATGGGAGGCAGGGGTCGCCCGCACGCCTCGCACGCAGTCAGGAGGGCCGCCATGCCCCAGGAACGCACCTCGCCGCTCCGCGCCGTACCGGGTGCGACGCCCCAGGAGCGGGCCGCTCTCGGCAAAGAGGCCCGCCGACGGACCCCCAGGTCCAGCCACGACGCCTACGAGCCCCGCGCCGGCCGCCCCGATCCGCTGGCCCTCCTGGAGGCCCAGTCCGCGACCAGGGTGCGGGAGCTCGTTCCGATCCGGTACGGGCGGATGACGGAGTCACCGTTCCGCTTCTACCGCGGCGCCGCGGCGATCATGGCGTCCGACCTGTCCGGGACGCCTGACTCCGGGATCAGGGCCCAGCTGTGCGGCGACGCCCACCTGTTGAACTTCAGACTGCTCGCCTCGCCCGAGCGCCACCTGCTCTTCGACATCAACGACTTCGACGAGACGCTGCCGGGGCCCTGGGAATGGGACGTCAAGCGGCTGGCGGCGAGCCTCGTGACAGCCGGCCGCGCGAACGGTTTCTCGGACAAGGAGCGGGCCCGCGTCGTCCGGGCCACCGTGCGGTCGTACCGCGAGTCGATGATCGGGTTCGCGGACATGCGCAATCTCGAAGTCTGGTACACGAAGGTTGACGAGGACCGTCTCAGGGCCATGGCCGCCGGCAAGCTGGCGGCCGTGGGCCGTAAGCGTGTCGCCAGTGCGACGGCGAAGGCCCGTACCCGGGACAGCCTGCAGGCGTTCGCCGAACTCACCGAGGTGACCGACGGGCGGCTCCGCATCGCCCCGGACCCGCCTCTGATCGTTCCGCTCTCGGACCTGCTGCCCGACGAGGAACAGCGCGCGACCGGGAAACAGTTCCGAAAGCTCATCCGGGGTTACGCCCGCAGCCTCCCGTCCGACCGGCGCTCCCTGCTCGCGGACTTCCGGCCCGTGGACATGGCGCGAAAGGTCGTGGGCGTGGGGAGCGTCGGAACCCGCTGCTGGATCCTCCTCCTCCTGGGCCGGGACGGTGAGGATCCGCTCTTCCTCCAGGCCAAGGAGGCGGACACCTCGGTCCTGGCGTCCTACGCGGGGGAAAGTGCGTACCGGAACCAGGGCGAGCGCGTGGTTGCGGGCCAGCGGCTGATGCAGGCCGCGAGCGACATCTTCCTGGGCTGGGAACGGGTGGACGGGTTCGACGGAAAGCGCCGGGACTTCTACGTGCGGCAGCTGCGCGACTGGAAGGGCATCGCCGAACCCGAGCTGATGGTGCCGCGCGGCATGACAGCGTTCGGGGAGCTGTGCGGGACGACGCTGGCCCGGGCGCACGCACGGTCCGGCGACCGCATCGCCATCGCGGCCTATCTCGGCCACGGCGACGTGTTCGACCGGGCTCTGGCGACGTTCGCCGAGCGGTACGCCGACCAGAACGAGAGGGACCACCGGGCGCTCGTGGACGCGGTCGCCGCGGGCCGGCTCCCGGCAGCCGGGGAGGGCGAAGGGCAGAAGGATCGGATTCGCCACTCGCACACAGCGGGTACTCATCGGACATAACTGGACATCGTGGTATCACCGTGTGGACCCCGGCGGCCGACAGGCGCCCCGGCGGGACCCGACACGAGGAGACCATGACCATGGCGGCCGAACCGGCCGGAGCACCCGGCGCCGGGACCCCCGATCCGCTCTCGGTCATCCGCACCCGCGGGTACGCGGTACTTCTGGTCATGGTGGCGGCCCTCGGTGTCCCCATTTCCGCCGTGGCGTTCGGTTTCCTGGCGCTCGTCCACGAACTGCAGGACCTGACCTACACGAATCTCCCGCACGCGCTGGGCTTCGGCAGGACGCCGTCGTGGTGGCCGTTGCCGCTGCTCGCCGTGGCGGGCCTGCTGACCGCCCTGGTGATCCGCCACCTCCCGGGAACCGCCGGACACAAGCCTGCCGAGGGCTTCGTGAACACGGGGGCGCCGACAGCCGCGCAGTTGCCCGGCGTCGCGCTCGCCGCCCTGGCATCCCTCGGGCTCGGCGCGGTCCTCGGCCCCGAAGCCCCCCTCATCGCCCTCGGCGGCGGCCTGGCGGTGTACGCGGCGCGTCTGCTCAAGCCGGGCATCGCCCCGGACGCGAGTGCCATGGTGGCGGCGGCGGGGAGCTTCGCCGCCGTCAGCACCCTGCTGGGCTCTCCGCTCTTGGGCGCCTTCCTGCTGATGGAGGCGTCCGGTCTCGCCGGGATGATGCTCGGTGTCGCACTGGTTCCCGGGCTGCTGGCCTCGGGTATCGGATCGCTCATCTTCATCGGCCTGGGGTCGTGGACAGGCCTGGGGACGTACTCCCTGGCCCTCCCTCACGTGCCGCACACGCCCCAGCCCACCGTCGCCGAGTTCGGCTGGGCCATCGCCCTGGGAGCCGCCGCGGCCCTCGCGGGCACCGGCGTCAAGAGGCTCGCCCTGGCTTTGCAGGAGCAGGTCGAGCAGCGGCGGGTGACCGCGACCGTGATGGTGGGCCTCACCGTCGGCGTCCTCGCACTGCTCTACGCCGAGAGCACGGGCAGGAACGCGTCCGAGGTGCTGTACTCCGGCCAGGACGCCCTCGGCGGTCTGCTCGCCGAGGACGCCACGTACACGGTCGCCACGCTCATCGTGCTGATCGCCTGCAAGGCACTCGCCTATGCGGCGTCGTTGAGCGCCTTCCGGGGTGGCCCCATCTTCCCGTCGATGTTCCTGGGAGCGGCGGGCGGGCTGGCGCTCTCGCACCTGCCCGGTCTGAACGCCACCTCCGGTTTCGCGATGGGTATCGGAGCCATGTGCGTCGCCATGCTCAGACTGCCGATGACCTCGGTGCTGCTGGCCACGCTGCTCCTGGGGTCCGAGGGCATCACCGTCATGCCGCTCGTGATCGTCTCCGTGGTGGTCTCCTACGTCCTGGTGCTCAGGCTCGAGCGTCCTTCTGCGGCGAGCACAGCGCCCAGATGACGAAGATGTTGATCGCGATCAGGACGATGGACCAGAACGGGTAGTACGGGAGCCACAGGAAGTTGGCCACGACCAGGAGCCCCGCCAGCAGGACACCGACGGCTCGTGCCCACAGAGCCCCGGTGAAGAGCGCGCAGCCCGCCAGAACGACGACGATCCCGAGGATGAGGTGCACCCAGCCCCAGCCCGTCAGGCTGAACTTGAAGACGTAGTCGCTCGTGGTGACGAACAGGTCGTCCTTGGCTATGGCGGCGATGCCCTCGAGAACGGCCATGGCACCACCGAAGATCATCATGACCGCCGCGAAGACGATCCAGCCGGACGGAGCGGCCCTGCGCCCTGGGGCGGCGTCGTGACCCGTTCGCGTCCCACTCACACTTCCAGCCATCTCGGCCTCCCTGATTTTGCAGCCGATGCGGCATACACATGCCGGCATTGCGGCTTATGCGCTCTTTATCAGACTGGCACGCCCTCCCCCGGTCGGCATTCGGACCGCCCCGGGCCGTCCGGCTACGGGCGTATGGTCCGCACATACCGTGCCGGGAGCCCGGCGGGCCGGGCCGCCCGACGCTCGACGCAGAGACGGCCGGGCTCCGCGCCCGGGCCGCCGATGGAGGGCGGAGGCCCGGACCGGGCCGCCGTTCCCGGTACGGCCGCGCGGCAGCGGGTGTGGCGGCGAGCTGTCCGGATTCGTGCGCCGGCCCCGACGCACCGATGAACGCCCTGCCCCGACTGTGAAAGGACCTGCTACATGACCGAGATCGTCCCGGTGTCCGGCCCCGAACTGGTCACGTACGCCGATGAGCTCGCCGCTCTGCTCGTCGAGAGCGTGGAGGGCGGGGCCTCGGTGGGATTCCTGGCCCCGCTGGACCGGACCTCGGCCGCCACCTGGTGGCGGGAGCGGGCGGCCGCCGTGGAGGCGGGCAGCCAGCAGGTCTGGATCGCGCGGGACGACGAGCGGGTGGCCGGCACGATCGGCCTGGTGAAGGCGGCCCTGCCCAACGCCCGGCACCGCGCGGAGGTGGCCAAGCTGGTCGTCAGGCCCTCGGCGCGCGGACGGGGGATCGGGCGGGCGCTGCTGACCGCGCTGGAACGGTCGGCGGCCGCCGAGGGGCTGACCCTCCTGGTCCTGGACACCGAGACGGGGAGCGACGCCGAGCACCTCTACCTCGCGGCGGGCTGGAACCCGTGCGGCTCCGTCCCGGACTACGCGGCGGACCCGTACGGCACGCTCAGGGCGACCACGTTCTACTACAAGGCGCTCGGCCGCCGGAACGCCTCCGCGCAGGGGGCGTCACAATGAAGGCGACGCCACGCCACCGAGGAGATATCCCATGACACTGCACGACATCCCGCTCCGCACTCTGACCGGCGAACCGACCACGCTGGGAGCCTACGAGGGCTCGGCGGTCCTACTGGTGAACGTCGCTTCCAAGTGCGGGCTCACCCCGCAGTACGCCGGCCTGGAGCGGCTGCAGAAGGAGTACGGGGAGCGCGGTTTCACCGTTCTCGGGGTGCCCTGCAACCAGTTCGCGGGTCAGGAGCCGGGTACGGCGGAGGAGATCCAAACGTTCTGCTCGACGACGTACGGGGTCAGCTTCCCGCTGCTCGAGAAGATCGACGTCAACGGCGAGGACCGGCACCCGCTGTACACGGAGCTGACGAAGCTCGGCGACGCGGAGGGCGCGGCCGGTGACGTCCAGTGGAACTTCGAGAAGTTCCTGATCTCCCCGGCCGGTGAGCCCGTCGCCCGGATCCGCCCCCGCACCGAACCGGAGGCGCCCGAGGTCCTGGCGGCCATCGAGGCGAACCTGCCGCAGAAGTAGGCGGACGGCAAGGCGGGGCGGGGCAGGGCCGTGTCCGGCCCCGCCCCGCCTTGCCGCGACCGGGTCGGGCACCGCCTAGCGGATCGGCATCCCCGACAGGGTCCGGGCGATCACCAGGCGCTGGATCTCGCTCGTACCCTCGAAGATGGTGTAGATCGCGGCGTCCCGGTGCATGCGCTCGACGGGGTACTCACGGGTGAAGCCGTTGCCACCGAGGATCTGCACCGCCTGCGCGGTGACCGTCTTGGCGGTCTCGCTCGCGTAGAGCTTCGACATCGAGCCCTCGGCCGCCGTGAACGGCTTGCCCGCGCTCGCCATCCAGGAGGCACGCCAGACGAGCAGCCGCGCCGCGTCGATCTGCGTACGCATGTCGGCCAGCTGGAAGGCGACGCCCTGGTTGTCGATGATCGGGCGGCCGAACTGGGTCCGGGTCTTCGCGTAGTCGAGCGCGACCTCGTAGGCGGCGCGGGCCGTACCGACCGCCATGGCGCCGACGGCGGGGCGGGACGCCTCGAAGGTCGCCATCGCCGCGTTCTTGACCCTCCCCCAGCCTCCGGCCGGGGGGACCCCCATCTCACTCCGTTCGCCATCCGTCCTGGCACGCTCACGGGCCCGGGCGAGGCGCTCGTCGAGCTTCTCCTTGCCGCCGAGCAGGCAGTGGCCGGGGATGCGGACGTCCTCGAGGACGACCTCGGCCGTGTGCGAGGCGCGGATGCCGTGCTTCTTGAACTTCTGCCCCTGCGAGAGGCCGGGGGTGGCAGGCGGGACGATGAAGGAGGCGTGCCCCTTCGAACCGAGCTCCGGGTCGACGACGGCGACGACGACGTGGACGTTGGCGATACCGCCGTTCGTCGCCCAGGTCTTGGTGCCGTTGAGCACCCATTCGTCCTTGGCCTCGTCGTACACCGCGCGGGTACGCATCGAGGCCACGTCCGAGCCCGCGTCCGGCTCCGAGGAGCAGAAGGCGGCGACCTTCACGTCGGCGGCGTCCCCGTACATCTGGGGGATCCAGGTACCGATCTGCTCCTCGGTGCCGTTGGCGAGGACGCCGACGGCGGCCAGACCCGTGCCGACGATCGAGAGGGCGATACCGGCGTCACCCCAGAAGAGCTCCTCCATGGCCATGGGGATGCCGAGGCCCGTAGGGTCGAAGAACTGCTGGGCATAGAAGTCGAGGGAGTAGATGCCCACCTTGGCCGCTTCCTGGATGACGGGCCAGGGCGTTTCCTCACGCTCGTCCCACTCCGAAGCGGCCGGCCGGATCACATCGGCGGCGAAACCGTGCAGCCAGTCACGGACCTGCTTCTGGTCGTCGTTGAGCTCGAGCGTGAACTCGGCCATGATTCCCTCCATGCACTTCCGGATCCATCTGTTACCAGCGGTAACACCAGTGTGTTACCAGCAAGTAGCTTCTGTCAACCGGTCAGCTGCGGATCCATGGGTGGCAGACCAGGGTGTTACGTTGCCCGGGCGTGACGAGATCGCTGGACAGCCGGGCGGGGCGGGAGAAACGACATGGAGACCACACGAGGGGCGGAACGGCAGCGCACGGCGGCCGAACGCCGTCGACGGGAGCTGCTCGAAGCCGCGGACCGAGTGGTGCTCAGGGACGGCCCGCAGGCGTCGATGAACGCCATCGCCGCGGAGGCCGGGATCACCAAACCCATCCTCTACCGGCACTTCGGCGACAAGGGTGGCCTCTACCGCGCGCTCGGCAAGCGCCACACCGACGCGCTGCTGAGCGCCCTGCGGGCCGCGCTCGACGCCCCGTCCGAGCGGCGCGAGCGGGTCGAGGCGACCCTGGACACCTACCTCGCGGCGATCGAGGCCCGCCCGCAGGTCTACCGCTTCCTGATGCACCCGTCCGACGACGCGGCCCCCTCCCCCGAGCAGGGCTTCGACGTCGGCCGGCATTCGGCCCCGCTGCTGCGCCGCCTGGGCGAGGAGCTGGGCAAGGTGATCGTCGAACGGGTCGATCTCGGACCGGAGAGCGAGCAGATGGCCCGCATCTGGGGCCACGGCATCGTCGGCATGATGCACGCGGCCGGGGACTGGTGGCTGGGCGACCGGCCGTGCTCGCGCGAACAGCTGGTACGCAGCCTCGCCGACCTGCTGTGGGGCAGGCTGGCGGAGGCCGGCGACCTGCCCGGCGGCAAGGGGTTCTGAGCGGCCGCCCGGGACTCGGTCCTCGGCGTCCGGGGGTTCCGGGGCCGTTGTCAGCCTGACACCGCCGTACGGCCCCACGGCGAGCGCCGCACGGCGCGCAGCGCCCTGGCGCGGCGCAGCCCCGTGAGCCGGTCGGTGTAGACCCTGCCGTCGAGATGGTCGCACTCGTGCTGCAGGCAGCGGGCGAACCAGCCGGTGCCGGTGATCCGCACCGGCTCGCCGGTGACCGTCCGGCCCTCCACCACGGCGTGGTCGAAACGCGGGGTGCCGGCTTCGAGCCCGGGAAGGGACAGACAGCCCTCCGGTCCGCGTACGGTGATCCCGTGCGCCTCGACGAGTACGGGATTGACGAGATGGCCCAGGTGCCGGACCTCGTCGTCGTCGGGACAGTCGTAGACGAACACCTTGAGCGGCACGCCGATCTGGTTCGCGGCGAGCCCCACACCGTTCGCGGCGTACATGGTGGCGAACATGTCCTCGACCAGCCGGGCGAGCGACGGCCCGAAGTCGGTGACGTCGTCGCACGGGCGGTGGAGCGCCGGGGCACCGAACAGGCTCATGGCACGAACGCGTCCGGAACTGCCGGGGATCGGGCGGTTTCGCATGGGGAGAAGCGTACGTTCCACGTGACCTCCACGTTCCCCGTGGTGCCGAGGTGCGGTCGTCGCGCCGGACATCGATAGGCTGGGCGCGGACTTACGCAAGGAGGATCTAGGACGATGGCAGGCAACACGGAGCCGTTGTCGCCGCGGGCCAAGCTCGCCGTGACGGCGGGCAAAGCCGCGGCGGCGGTGTCGCGCGCTGCGGGGCGCGGCAGCGGATCGGTGATCGGCGGCCGGGTGGCGCTCAAGCTCGACCCCGACCTGCTCGGGCGGCTGGCGCAGCACCTGGACGTGATCCTCGTGTCCGCGACGAACGGCAAGACGACGACCACCCGGCTGATCGCGGAGGCGCTGACGGCCGCGGGACCCGTCGTGTCGAACGCGCTCGGGGCCAACATGCCGGCGGGGATCACCTCCGCCCTGGCAGGCGGCTCGGACGCGCGGTACGGCGTGATCGAGGTCGACGAGAAGTACCTCGCGGGTGTGGCACGCGACACGACGCCGAAGGTGATCGCGCTGCTCAACCTCTCCCGCGACCAGTTGGACCGCGCGGCGGAGACCCGGATGCTGGCGGAGAAGTGGCGTGAGGGCCTCTCGGGCTCCAAGGCCGTGATCGTGGCCAACGCCGACGACCCGCTCATCGTCTGGGCCGCTTCCTCCTCGCCCAACGTGGTGTGGGTCGCGGCGGGGCAGGCGTGGAAGGACGACGCCTGGTCCTGCCCGTCCTGCGGCGGTGTGATGCAGCGCCCCGGTGACGACTGGTTCTGCGGCGAGTGCGGTTTCCGCCGCCCCGCCCCGAGCTGGGCGCTGAACGGTGACTACGTCCTGGACCCGCACGGTTCCGCGTGGCCGATCCACCTCCAGCTGCCGGGCCGGGCCAACAAGGCCAACGCCACGAGCTCGGCCGCCGTGGCGGCCGTCTTCGGTGTGCCGCCGCAGGTCGCCCTGGAGCGCATGTACCAGGTGCAGGCCGTGGCGGGCCGCTACGACGTCGTCACCTTCCTCGGCCGTGAACTCCGGCTCCTGCTGGCGAAGAACCCGGCGGGCTGGCTCGAGACGTTCTCCCTGATCGACCCGCCGCCCACCCCGGTCATCCTCTCGGTGAACGCGCGCGGCGCCGACGGCACGGACACCTCCTGGCTGTGGGACGTCGACTACACCCAGCTCTACGGCCACCCGATCTTCGTGCTCGGTGACCGCAAGCTGGACCTCGCGGTCCGTCTCGAAGTGGCCGGGCTGGACTTCCGCGTCTGCGAGACCCTGGACGAGGCCGTCCAGATGGCCCCGCCCGGGCGCATCGAGGTCATCGCCAACTACACCGCCTTCCAGGATCTGCGCCGTCGTGTCGGCAACTGACCCCCGCGCGGGCAACCCCCGGAGAGGACGAAGCATGAGCAACAACAGCCTGCGGCTGGTGTGGGTCTACCCCGACCTCCTCAGCACCTACGGCGACCAGGGCAACGCCCTGGTGGTGGAGCGCCGGGCGCGTCAGCGCGGTCTCGACGTGTCGCGCGTGGACGTGCGCAGTGACCAGCCCATCCCGACGTCGGGCGACATCTATCTGATCGGCGGCGGTGAGGACCGGCCGCAGCGGCTCGCCTCGGAGCGGCTGCGGCGGGACGGCGGACTGAACAGGGCCGCGTCGAACGGCGCGATCATCTTCTCCGTCTGCGCGGGTTACCAGATCCTCGGCCACGAGTTCATCAACGACCTCGGCGAGCGCGAGCCCGGTCTCGGGCTGCTCGACGTCGTCTCGACCCGGGGTGAGGGTGCCCGGTGCGTCGGCGACGTGCTCGGGGACATCGACCCGAATCTGGGTCTGCCCCCGCTGACGGGGTTCGAGAACCACCAGGGCATCACCCACCTCGGTCCGGCGGCGCGCCCCTTCGCCCGGGTACGGCTCGGCCGGGGCAACGGCACGGGTGACGGCACGGAGGGCGCGTACAACGACACCGTGTTCGGCACCTACATGCACGGGCCGGTCCTGGCACGGAACCCGCTGATCGCGGACCTCCTGCTGAAGCTGGCGCTCGACGTGAACGCGCTGCCGCCGAGCGACGACCGCTGGTACGAGGCGCTGCGCGCCGAGCGGATCGCCGCGGCGACCCAGCCGGCCTGACGCAGTTCCCACGTGGACCGGCCCCTCCCCGGAGGGGCCGGTCCACACGTGTGTGGCCGGGGTGTACATCCGGTGGACGTCCAGCAGTCGGACAGTGGGTTCGGTCCGGACACCCCGCGCCGGTAGGGTGGCGGGGATCCAACCGGACGACGTGGTCCGGCGTCGGCCCACGTTGCAAAGGTTTCCCGGGCAATGCGAATTGGTGTGCTCACCTCCGGCGGCGACTGCCCCGGCCTCAACGCCGTCATCCGTTCCGTCGTGCACCGCGCGGTGGTCGACCACGGCGACGAGGTCATCGGCTTCCACGACGGGTGGAAGGGCCTCCTCGAGTGCGACTACCGCAAGCTCGACCTCGACGCGGTCGGCGGCATCCTCGCCCGCGGCGGCACGATCCTCGGCTCCTCCCGCGTGCAGCCCGCGCATCTGCGTGACGGCGTGGAGCGGGCGAAGGGCCATGTCGCGGACCTGGGCCTGGACGCGATCATCCCGATCGGCGGCGAAGGCACGCTGAAGGCCGCCAATCTCCTCTCCGAGGCGGGCCTTCCCATCGTCGGTGTGCCCAAGACCATCGACAACGACATCGCGTCCACCGACGTGACCTTCGGTTTCGACACGGCCGTCGGAGTGGCCACCGAGGCTCTGGACCGGCTGAAGACGACGGCCGAGTCGCACCAGCGCGTGCTGATCGTCGAGGTCATGGGGCGGCACACCGGCTGGATCGCACTGCACTCGGGCATGGCGGCCGGCGCGCACGCCATCGTCGTACCGGAGCGGCCCTTCGACATCGACGAGCTGACGGAACTGGTCGGCCGGCGCTTCTCGGACGGCAAGAAGTTCGCGATCGTGGTCGTGGCGGAGGGCGCGAAGCCCCGGGAGGGCTCCATGGAGTTCAGCCAGGGCAAGAAGGACATCTACGGCCACGAGCGCTTCGCCGGCATGGCGACGCGGCTCTCCGGTGAGCTGGAGCAGCGCCTCGGCAAGGAGGCCCGCCCGGTGATCCTCGGCCACGTGCAGCGCGGCGGCACCCCCACCGCCTACGACCGTGTCCTCGCCACCCGCTTCGGCTGGCACGCGGTGGAGGCCGCTCACCGCGGTGAGTTCGGCATGATGACGGCGCTGCGCGGCACCGACATCACGATGGTCCCGCTGGCGGCGGCCGTGGAGACCCTGAAGACGGTCCCCGCCGAGCGTTACGCCGAGGCTCAGGTCGTGCTCTGACCGTCCCGACGCCCCGTGAACCGCCCCCGGCCGCATCCGCGGCCGGGGGCGGTTCTAGTCTGGACCGGACAACCGGCACGAAACGGGGACGTCCCCAGCGGGAGTGAACAGATGGATCACAGCGGGCACGGCACGAACATGGATCTGCCGCCGTTCACGCTGGGACGTGGGCTGGAGTTCTCCGCGGACCCCTTCTTCCTGATCGGCTGCCTCGTCGCACTCGCCCTGTACGGCTACGGGGTCGTGCGACTGCGTCGCCGGGGCGACGGCTGGCCGGTGAACCGGACGGTGTTCTTCGTCATCGGCGTGCTGTCCATCGCCCTGGTGATGTGCACGGGACTCAACGACTACGGCATGGTCATGTTCAGCGTGCACATGGTGCAGCACATGGTGATCAGCATGGTGTCGCCGATCCTGCTGCTGCTCGGCGCCCCGGTGACGCTGGCGCTGCGGGCGCTGCCGGTGGCGGGGCGGGGCCGCACGGGTCCGCGCGAGCTGCTGCTCAAGCTGCTGCACAGCCGCTACATGAAGATCATCACGCATCCCGTGTTCACGATCCCGCTCTTCATCGCGAGCCTGTACGGGCTCTACTTCACTCCGCTGTTCGACTTCCTGATGGGGTCGAAGACGGGGCACATCGCGATGATGGTGCACTTCCTGGCGGTCGGCCTGGTGTTCTTCTGGCCGATCATGGGCGTCGACCCCGGCCCGCACCGGCCCGGTTACGTGATGCGGATGCTGGAGCTCTTCGCGGGCATGCCGTTCCACGCGTTCTTCGGGATCGCGCTGATGATGGCGAGCCAGCCGATGGTGAAGGCGTACGAGAACCCTCCGGCCTCGCTCGGCCTCGACGCCCTGTCCGACCAGTCCGCGGCCGGCGGCATCGCCTGGGCGTTCAGCGAGATCCCGTCCGTGCTGGTACTGATCGCGCTGGTCTTCCAGTGGTACCGCTCCGAGCAGCGGACGGCCAAGCGCTCCGACCGTGCCGCCGACCGGGACGGTGACCAGGAACTGAAGGCGTACAACGCCTATCTCGCCTCATTGCAGGCGCGCGGACGGTAGCGGTGGGCACGTCTGAGGGGTGACCATGGCTTCAACGGCCGTGCGGCCGGGTGAGGAGCGTGTGCTCATGCCTGGATCCACGAAGACCATGGGAGTGCTCACCGTCGGCGCGCTGGTCGCGGTGACGGCGTACACGGTGGCCCTGGGGAGCAATGGCTGGCTCTGGTTCGGCTGGGTGGTCCTCGGCCTCGCCACTCTGGGGATGCTCGCCACCCGCGACACCTGAGGCACGAGCCCCGGCAGGACGTTCCGGACGGTTCCCCACCGCGGGCGGGGCCGTCCGTCCGCCGCGGTGCGGGGACGCCCCCTCGGTGGCACCCTGAGGGCATTGTGTGGCGGACCACGGGCCGCGGGCCGTGTCCGTCGCGCTCCATCGTCGGCGGAAGAGGGTGCTGCGCATGGACAGGTCAGGATTGGTCGAGGCGATCGGGCGGAAGACCGCGGACGGTGGCGAACTGCCGGCCGAGCAGATCGGCCGGGTCGTCGACGCCGTGTTCGGCACGGTCGCGGAGGCAGGCGCCATCGCCGAGGCGCTCAAGGCGGGCAGGACGGTCACGCTGGTGGGCTTCGGCAGCTTCCACACCGTCGGCGGCGAGGCCGCGCTGCGGCCGGGCAAGGCCCTCAACGAGTTCGTGCACGACCAGGCCGGCTGATCCGGGTACCGGGCCGATGGCTGTCATGACGCTTCGCGCCGAAGGGCGCGCGTCGGCCGAGGACGTGTGGCTGCGTTACGTCACCCCGGCGCGCTGGCCGTCGTGGTCGCCGCAGATCAGGGCGGTGCGCGTCGACGATGACCGGATCGTGCCGGGCACCCGGGGTGAGATCGTCTCCCTGTTCGGTGTCACGGCGGCCTTCGCCGTCGAGTCCGTGGACGAGGAACGGTGGCGGTGGACGTGGCGGGTTCGCGTCGGACCGGTGCGTATGCGCCTGTTCCACGAGGTCCTGCGCCGGCCGGGCGGATCGGCCACGACGCTCCGGATCGAGGGGCCCGCCGTCGCTCTCGCCGCCTACGCGGGACCGGCACGGTGGGCACTGGGGCGCCTGGTGCGGGGGTGACGGCCCGGGGACGACCGGGGACGGGGGCCACGTGAGAGCCGACGCGTCTGCTGTGCCGCGCCCGTCGACAGGTCACGCAGCTCCGCGTCCGCCCAGTAGTTCACGGGCGCGAGACCGCCGCGGCCGCTCCGGTCGGGGATACGGCCGACGTGCTTCACGGTGCGCACCGCGATCACCTGCCCGGTGATGCGCGGCTGATGGCCGCCGAGCCGGGCTCTCCAGGCGGGCCTCCCTGTTGTGGACGTCGACCGGATCGCGCTTGGCACAGGCCGAGGATGAGGTTGCCGTGGCCGGCCCGGCTGATCGCCCTGGGCGCCCTCTGCGGCTTCGACCTGCCCCTGGGCCCGGGTGCGGACATCCACCGGAACCGACCGCGAGAGGGAGAAGCGCGGGAGGGGCAGGATGCTGAAGGGGCTTCCGGGGCAGGGCTCTTCCATGGCCCGTTGCCGGGCCTCGGCGATCCCGGTTCCGTGCGACTTCCCGGTAGCAAGCGAATCAGGGCTACGATCGATCACCGCGGAGGGACGCCGGGGTTCGTACGGACCATCGACTGATGGCCCATCAGCTGAGGCGACGAGAAGCGGGTACCCGTTCCGGAGGGGCCGGGCCGCGGCGGGCGGCGCCATGGAGCCGGCCAAGAGCAACAACACCATGCGTGACCTGGCAGAACGCGGCGACCGGACCGGTCCGGAAGACTCACCGGCCCGGTCCGGAAGACGAGGAGAGAAGCTGTGTTCTATTACGTCCTGAAGCATGTCGTGCTGGGCCCCTTGCTGCGGCTGACGTTCCGGCCACGCATCGAGGGACTGGAGCACATTCCGGACGACGGCGCGGCCATCGTCGCCGGGAACCACCTCTCCTTCTCCGACCACTTCCTGATGCCCGCGATCCTCAAGCGCCGCATCACGTTTCTCGCCAAGGCCGAGTACTTCACCGGCCCCGGCATCAAGGGCAAGCTGACCGCCGCGTTCTTCCACAGCATCGGTCAGATTCCGGTGGACCGGTCCGGCAAGGAAGCAGGACAGGCGGCGATCCGTGAAGGGCTGGGGGTGCTGAGCAAGGGAGAACTGCTGGGCATCTATCCGGAAGGCACCCGCTCGCACGACGGGCGGCTGTACAAGGGCAAGGTCGGGGTCGCGGTGATGGCCATCAGGGCAGGGGTCCCGGTCATCCCCTGTGCGATGGTCGGCACCTTCGAGATCCAGCCGCCCGGGCAGAAGATGCCGAAGGTGAAGCGGGTCACGATCCGGTTCGGGGAGCCGCTCGACTTCTCCCGATACGCCGGCCTGGAGGACCAGAAGGCGGCGATCCGGGCGGTGACGGACGAGATCATGTACGCCATCCTGAACCTCTCCGGCCAGGAGTACGTCGACGAGTACGCGGTCAAGGCCAAGGCCGCGCAGGCCGAGGAGTCCAGGAAGTACCCGCGCCGCTCGCGCTGAGCGGGGAATTCGCTGCCGGCAGATCTCCCTGTTCCGGTGGCCGGGGCGGCCGTAGCGTTTCCCGCATGAGCAGAGGACGGGCTTTCGTGCTGGGCGCGACGGGACAGATCGGGCGGGCCGCGGTGAGGGCTCTGGCCGCGGACGGCTGGGAGGTGACCGCGGCCTCGCGCGAGGGCGGCCGGGATGCCACCTGGAGCGACGGCGTCCGTCCCCTCGCACTCGACCGCGAGGCGGAGGGCGCTCTGGCGGCCGCGCTGGGAGACGGCTGCGACGTGCTCGTCGACATGGTCGCCTTCGGCCGGGATCACGCCGCGCAGCTGACGGGGGCGGCGGGCCGGGCCGGGTCCGCGGTCGTCGTCTCCAGCGGCGCGGTGTACGAGGACGAGCGGGGCCGCGGTTTCGACACACAGGGCGAGCCGGACGGCTTCCCCCGGTATCCGGTGCCGATCCCGGAGACGCAGCGCACGGTGGCGCCCGGGGACTCGACGTACGGGACACGGAAGGTCGCTCTGGAACAGGAACTGCTCGCGGCAGGGGACGCCTTGCCGGTGACTCTGCTGCGGGCGGGCGCGGTGCACGGGGAACACTGCCGCACACCGCGCGAGCTGTACTTCGTCAAGCGCCTTCTGGACGGGCGCAGGCGACGGGTCCTCGCGTACGACGGGGCGAGCCGCTTCCATCCGGTTCATGTGTCCAACGTCGCCGAACTCATACGGCTCGCCGCTCTGCGACCGGGCTCCCGGGTGCTCAACGCGGGCGACCCACAGGCTCCGACCGTCGCGGAGATCGGCGCGGCGGTCGACGCCGTGTTCGGTCTGGAGACCGAGACGGTGCTGGTCTCCGGCGCACCGCCGGAACGCGGTGTGGGTGAGACTCCGTGGAGCGGCGCGCATCCTGTCGTCTACGACATGTCCGCTGCCGAACAGGAGTTGGGCTACCGGCCGGTGACGGACTATGAGCGGTCGTTGCCGCGGACCGTCGAATGGCTCGTCGCACAGCTCGACGGACGTGACTGGAGGGAGGTCTTCCCGAAGATGGTGCGCGGCTACGGCGAAAAGCTCTTCGACTACGCGGCGGAGGACGCCTGGCTGGATCGGTTCGACCGGAGGGCGTGAGCGCGCCGTCCCGCTCGGGAGGGGGTGAACGGGCGGCCGCCGTACGTCATCGGCCGCCCGCTCACGTCAGGGGGTCACGGCTTCGGCGTGGCGTGCGGGGTGCACGTCACATCGTGCCGGTCGGTCCTCCCCGTGAGCAGGTAGGTGTCCACCCGCTCGTTGACGCAGGGGTTGACCAGGCCGGTGACACCGTGCGAGCCGGCGCCCTTCTCGGTGATGAGACGGGAGCCCTTGAAGCGCTTGTGCAGTTCGACGGCGCCTTCGTACGGGGTGGCGGCGTCGCGCGTGGACTGAACGATGAGCACCGGAGGCAGACCCTTGCCGGTGCGGACGTCCAGCGGAGTCTGCTGCTTGGACGACCAAGTCGCACAGGGCAGGTTCATCCAGGCGTTGGCCCAGGTCATGAACGGGTACTCCTGGTGCAGCCGGGTGTTGTCGCGGTCCCACTTCTTCCAGCTGGTCGGCCACTTGGCGTCCGCGCACTCGACCGCTGTGTACACGGCGTTGCCGTTCTCCGAGCTGATGTTGCCCGCGGTGTCCGACAGGTCGGGTGCCGCGGCGTCGATCAGCGCCTGGGTGTCGCCGCCCAGATAGGCGCTCCAGATCCGGGCGGTGGGCGCCCATGCGGAGTCGTAGTACGGGGCGCTCTGGAAGAAGCCGATGAGCTCCGCGGGACCTACGACGCCGCCGATCGGGTCCTTCTTGGCAGCGGCCCGCAGCGTCAGCCACGCCTGCTCGACCTTCTCGGGCGTGTCACCGATGTGGTAGGCCGCGTCGTTCTCGGCCACCCATGCCTTCCAGTCGTTCCAGCGCGTCTGGAAGGCGATGTCCTGGTTGAGGTTGGCCTCGTACCAGATGTTGTCCTTCGCCGGGTCGACCACGCTGTCGACGACCATGCGGCGCACGTGCGACGGGAAGAGCGTGCCGTAGACCGCGCCCAGATAGGTGCCGTAGGAGACGCCCAGGAAGTTCAGCTTCTTCTCACCGAGCGCGGCACGGATGACGTCCAGGTCGCGGGCGGTGTTGGGCGTGGTCATGTGCGGCAGCATGGTGCCGCTGCGCTCGGCGCAGCCGTCGGCGTACTCGGCTGCGAGCTTGCGCTGGGCCCGCTTGTCGGCCTCGCTGTCCGGCACCGGATCGGCCTTCGGGGCCTTCACGAACTCCTGCGGATCGATGCAGGAGATCGGCGCCGAGTGGCCGACACCGCGGGGGTCGAAGCCGACGAAGTCGTATGCCTTCGCCGTCTTCGCCCAGATCGGGTTCTTCGTGACGATGCGCTTCGGGAACGCCATACCGGAGCCGCCGGGGCCTCCGGGGTTGTAGACGAGCGCGCCTTGGCGCTCGTCCTTGGTGCCCGTGCTGACGTGCCGGTCGACCGCGAGCTTGATCTGCTTGCCGTCCGGCTTGGCGTAGTCGAGCGGAACGCTCACCCAGCCGCACTGGATGGGTGCGGCGATCGCCCAGTCGGCGGGACAGTCCGTCCAGTCGATCCCGGCCTTCGCGGCACGGGCCGCGGCGATCTGGGCGCCGCGGGCCTCCTGGCCGTCGTGGTGCCGACTGTCGGCACCGGCGGCCGGTGCGGCTATCGCCCCCGCTATGAGCGTGCCCGCGATCAGAGTGCCGGCCGAACCGAGCATCGCTGTGCGTCTCAAGTGGAACCTCCCCCTGCGTGATGCGCCGCCGGTGGCGGCGCGTTCGTCTCTGTGTCCAGGAGGATCCTTTCGTCTGTGAGGTTGCTGAGAACAGGGCGTAGGCATGTTTCTTTACCGAACCAATAACCGGTGCTCACTGTCCCGCTCAGCGAACTCAGCCTCCGCTCGGGACCTTTGATCCCTTCTGAAGGTCCTCCAGCGCTTCGTCCAGCACCGCGCGCAGCAGGCGTGCGTCGGCGGCGACCGCGGTGACCAGGACCGCGGGGCCCACGAGCGGAGTGAGCGCGGCGGTGGGGCCGAGGAGCCGCGGCAGGGGAGGCCGGTCGTCGAATGCGGGGTCGACGACGAGCAGCTGCCCGACGGCCCGGTGACCGCCCAGGACGGCCGCGCCGTCCCATCCCCCGGGGGTACCCGGCCCGTACGCCAGGTGCTGGTCGAGCAGTGGCCGTCCGGATCTTCGGACCGTGAGGCGTGTCGAGAGCCGCCCGGTGCGTTCGCCGTGACGGCCCAGCACCTGTTCCTCGCGGAGTACGAGGCGCGCGCTTCCGGCGAGTTCGGCCCGGGTGGTCATGTCGAGCGCGCTGTCGCGGGCGGAGACGAGCTGTTCGGGGAGCCAGCGGAGTTCCGCCCGCTCCCCCACCCTCAGCCGCACGTCGTAGGAGGCCGGGCCGGCGTCCGGGCCCGCTCCGGGAAGCGCCACGGTGGCGGCTGCGGAGTCCACGGTCACCCGGGCGCCGTCCTCGGCGCGGACCTCGATGGCGAGTCGGTCGCCGCCGAGTGGCGCGCTCATGGCCCCGACCACGGTGACGCGCGCGTACGCGGGTTCCGGCGATCTGGTCCGGCGTACGGCGAGCGGTCCGTCGCTCTCCAGCACCGGAAGTGCCGTGCCGCCCCGTCCGTCGGCGACGGCCGTGATCCGGGCGGTGGCCGAGACGCTCACGCGGCCCAGTCCGCGAGCCGCTCCCGCACCCAGTCGGCGATGGGTGCGACACCGTCGGCACCGGTGAGGGAGGTGAACACCACGGGGAGCCGGCCGCGCTGCTCGGCGGCGTCGCGGGCCATCCGGTCCAGGTCGGAGCCGACGTACGGGGCGAGGTCGGTCTTGTTGATGACGAGCAGGTCGGCGGTGGTGACACCCGGGCCGCCCTTGCGCGGGATGTCGTCGCCGCCCGCGACGTCGATCACGAAGACCTGGGCGTCGACGAGCCCCTTGGAGAAGGTGGCGGTCAGGTTGTCGCCGCCCGATTCGACGAGGATCAGATCGAGGGGGCCCACCGAGTCCTCCAGGTCCTCGACCGCTTCGAGGTTGGCGGAGATGTCGTCGCGAATGGCGGTGTGCGGGCACGCGCCGGTCTCGACGGCCTGGATGCGCTCGGGCGGCAGGACCGCGTTGCGGAGCAGGAACGCGGCGTCCTCGCGGGTGTAGATGTCGTTGGTGACGACGGCGATGGAGACGCGGTCGCGCAGGGCGCGGCAGAGGGCGGCGACGGTGGCCGTCTTGCCGGAGCCGACCGGGCCGCCGAGGCCGATGCGCAGCGCGCGACGGGTGCCGTCGGGGCGTGCGGCGTCGGCGCTGACGGCGGCGGGGCCGTGGTGTGCGTGGTCGAGATGCATGGGTGCGGCTCCTGGTGATGACGGGCGGGGTGCGTTTCGGGGGTTCAGGACGCGAACAGGCGGACCGGCCAGGCCGCGTGGGCCTCGGCCGAGATGTCGAGCAGCGGTGCGGAGGCGGCGGGCAGGGCGTCGATGCCGTGCCGTGCGGCTTCGGCGGCCTGTTCGGCCACCTGGTCGAGGGCGGGGGCGAGCCGGGCGAGGACCGCGGTCGCCTCGAAGGGGTCCAGGGACAGCAGGCGGACCACCGCGGTGGCCGGGCCGCTGACCGTTTCGTAGGCGATGCAGTGGGCGGCGTCGGAGGGCCCCAGGCCCGCGGAGCGTGCTGTGAGTCCGAGGACCACGGGCTGGTGGGCGCCGCGTGGCCGGGCCTGGGCGAGGGCGGCGAGTTCGGGGCTCGGCCAGGTGGCTCGCGCCGCCCTCATCAGCTGTCGGCCCAGCTTGCGGGCGACGCTCCGCAGGGCGGGCGAGGGTGTCCGGGCGTCGGCTGCCTCGTCGAGGGCGAGAGGGTCCAGGCCGTGGGCCGCCGCGGCGGCGAGGGCCGCGGAGGTGAGCCCCGTGGTGTGGAGCCGTCCCAGGCAGAAGGCGGCCAGGTCCTCGGCGTTCTGGATGCGTCCCGCCTTGACGGCCGGCTCGGCGCCTCCGGAGTGGGCGTGGCCGCCGGCGGGAAACCGGCCGTCGGCGAGGACGAGCAGGGCTGCGCGTGTCGTCATGAAGTGCCGTCCTGCCCTCAGAAGAGGAAGTAGCGCTGGGCCATCGGCAGTTCGGTGGCGGGGGCGGGTTCGACCGGGTCACCGTCGATGGTGACGGCGAAGCTGTCGGGATCGACGGTGACCCGGGGCAGGGCGTCGTTCTCCCGCATGTCGGCCTTCGTGACGCCTCGGGTACTGGTGATCGCCACGAACTCCTTGCCGAGGCCCAGGCGCTCGGGAAGCCCGGCCTCGACGGCGGCCGAGGAGACGAAGTTGAAGGAGTTGGCCGCGGGGGCCCGGCCCACCGCACCGAACATCGGGCGGGGCAGGACCGGCTGCGGGGTGGGGATCGAGGCGTTGGCGTCGCCCATCTGCGCGTACGCGATCTGGCCGGCCTTGATCACCAGCTGCGGCTTGACGCCGAAGAACGCCGGATCCCAGAGCACGAGGTCGGCGAGCTTGCCGGGCTCCACGGAGCCGATCTCCCGGTCCAGGCCCTGGGCGACCGCGGGGTTGATGGTGTATTTGGCGACATAGCGACGCACCCGGTGATTGTCGGCGGAACCGTCACCCGGCAGGGTGCCGCGTCGCCGCTTCATCACGTGGGCGGTCTGCCAGGTGCGCAGGATCACCTCGCCGATGCGGCCCATCGCCTGGGAGTCCGAGGAGATGATCGAGATGGCTCCGAGGTCGTGGAGGATGTCCTCGGCAGCGATGGTCGAGGGCCGGATGCGGGACTCGGCGAAGGCCAGGTCCTCCGGCACCGTGGGATTGAGGTGGTGACACACCATCAGCATGTCGAGGTGCTCCTCGATCGTGTTGACGGTGTGCGGCCGGGTCGGATTGGTCGAGCTGGGAAGGACGTACGGCTCCGAGACGACGCTGATGATGTCGGGAGCGTGCCCGCCGCCCGCACCTTCGGTGTGGTAGGCGTGGATCGAGCGCCCCGCGACGGCCGCCAGCGTGTCGGCGACGAAGCCGGCCTCGTTGAGTGTGTCCGTGTGGATGGCCAGCTGGGCGCCTGTCTCCTCGCACACCCCGAGGCAGGCGTCGATGACGGCGGGGGTCGCGCCCCAGTCCTCATGGATCTTGAACCCGAGGGCCCCGGACCGCAGTTGGGAGTGCATGGCCTCGCGGGACATCGTGTTGCCCTTGCCGAGCAGACCGATGTTGACCGGGTAGCCCTCCAGCGCCGCGAACATCCGGGCCAGATGCCACGGGCCCGGGGTGATCGTCGTGGCTTTGGTGCCTTCGGCCGGGCCCGTACCACCGCCGACGAGTGTGGTGATCCCGGAGGAGAGGGCCTGGTCGACGAGGGTCGGTGAGATGAAGTGGACGTGCGCGTCGATGGCGCCTGCCGTGACGAACCTGCCGTTGCCCGCGATGATCTCGGTCTCGGGGCCGATGACCAGCTCCGGGTGGACGCCGTCCATCGTGTCCGGGTTCCCGGCCTTGCCGAGCCCGGTGATCCGGCCGTCGCGGATGCCAATGTCGGCCTTGACGATGCCCCAGTGGTCGATGACGACGGCGCCGGTGATGACGGTGTCGGGGGCACCTTCCGCACGAGTGGTCCGCGCCTGGCCCATCGATTCGCGGATCACCTTGCCGCCGCCGAACACGGCCTCGTCACCGGCCCGTCCGGGACCGCCGGAGCGGTCCTCCTCGATCTCCACGACGAGGTCGGTGTCGGCGAGCCGGATGCGGTCGCCGGTGGTGGGCCCGTACAGGTCGGCATACGCGGGGCGGCTGAGCTCAGGCATCGAGGGAACCTCCGGTGTCGCCGCGCAGCCCGGGGACGATGCGCAGGCCTGCGAGCGGGACGAGTTCGACGTCGACGGGGATGCCGGGCTCGAAGCGCACGGCGGTTCCGGCGGCGATGTTCAGCCTGAGCCCGTGGGCGGCGCGGCGGTCGAAGTCCAGGCCGGTGTTGGCCTCGGCGAAGTGGTAGTGCGAGCCGACCTGGACGGGTCGGTCCGCGGCGTTGAGGACGGTGAGACGGGTGACGGGGCGCCCCTCGTTGAGCGGCACCGGGTCCTGCGCGTACAAAATCTCTCCGGGGGTCATCGGCCGCTCCCCGTCAGACGATCGGTTCGTGGACGGTGACCAGCTTGGTGCCGTCCGGGAAGGTGGCCTCGACCTGGACGTCGTGGATCATCTCCGGAATGCCGTCCATGACGTCGTCGCGGGTGAGGACTTTCCTGCCGGAGGCCATCAGTTCGGCCACGGTCCGACCGTCGCGGGCGCCCTCGAGGAGGTGGGAGGTGATCAGCGCGATCGCCTCGGGGTGATTCAGCCGCAGTCCACGCGCCCTGCGCTTCTCTGCGACATCGGCAGCCACATGGATGAGCAGGCGTTCCTGTTCGTGCGGAGTCAGTTGCACGCTTCCACCCTCTTCGTCTTCCGCCCGGTACCTGCCCCGGGCGCAGCGGGACCCTATCCCGCCCTCAACACTCTGTTGAACGCCGACGAGGATTCCGCGACCAGGTATTGCACGTTAGGGCGGAAGTTTTTCCGGCGCGTTAACTGATCTTTTGCGTATCGATGGACATCAGTCCGCGCAGCCCGTTCTCCAGGACGTGGGGCTCGGCTCCGCCGAACAGCGCCTCCTGCGCGAGGAATCCCTGCGCGGTGGCGATCAGGGTGCGGGCGACATCGTCGGCCGGCACATCGGAGTGCATGAGCCCCGCCGTCCGGTAGGCCTCCACCAGCTTCGCCCAGGCCACCCGCATGCCGGCGTAACCGTCCTCGAGCGTCGCCGCCAGCCGGTCGTCACGCATCGTCTCGGCCCACACCTGGACGATGAGCGCGGCGCACGTGCGGCGCTCCATCCCGTACACCTGACCCTCGAAGACTCCGCGGAGCACTCTGCCCAGCAACACGTCGGGGGTGGGCGGCGGGGTGAGCTCGGCCGCCTCCGCGAACGCCCGGCGGATGCTGAGGAAGGCGTCGTCGGCGATGGCCGCGATCAGATCCTCCTTGCCCGCGAAGTAGCGGTAGACGGCGCCCGCGGACAGCCCCACCTCCTTCAGCACGTCCTGCATCGATGTGCCGTGGAAACCGTTGCGGGCGAAGCAGCGCGCGGCACCGGCGAGGATCTGCCGACGGCGGGCATCGAGGTGTTCCTGGGATACGCGTGCCATGACCGCAATCTAAAACGAACGTTCCTTCTTGACAAGTCACTACACCGGCGGGACAGTGACCGAGCACGTAAAACGAACGATCCTTCTCTTTGAATCGAGGCAGTCGTCATGCCTGCTGCGCCGAACCGCCGCGCGGTCGCGGTCATCCTCCTCGTCCCTCTGATCGTGACGATCAGCCTCTGGGCCTTCTCGTGGCCCGCTGCCCGGATCGCCCCGCGCGACCTGCCCGTGGGCATCGCGGGTACCGCACCCGCGGCCGATCAGCTGCAGAAGCGGTTCGAACAGCGCGAAGGCGCCTTCGAGATCCACCGCTACGACGACTCGGCCGCTGCGCGCGAGGCGATCGAGGACCGGGTCGTATACGGCGCCTTCGTGGTCACCGAGAGGGGGCCGCAGCTGCTCACCGCGTCGGCGGCGAGTCCTGTCGTCGCCCAGCTGCTGACCGAGGCGGCCAAGGGCGCGGCGCCCGCAGGGACCGTGCTGCCCGTCACCGACGTCGTCGCGGCACCGGCGTCGGATCCGCGTGGCGCCGCCCTCGGCGCGAGCATCCTGCCGCTGGCTCTCGCCGGTGTCGCTGCCGGAGCGATGGTGACTGTGATGAAGCTGCGGGGCACCAGGGCGGCCTTGACTCTCGTCGGCGCATCCGGGCTCGTGGGCGTCGCCGCCACAGCGGTCGCGCACAGCTGGCTGGGTGTGGTCACGGGTGACTGGTTGACCGACGCAGGCGTCATCGGCCTCACCGTGCTGGCCATAGCCTCCGCCGTAGGAGGACTCGCGGCGCTGCTCGGCACCAGGGGCATCGGCGTAGGCGCGCTGCTGATGGTCCTGCTCGGCAATTCCTTCTCGGGTGTCACGAGCGCACCCGAAATGCTCCCCGAACCGGTCGGCGCGATCGGCCAGTGGCTCCCGCCGGGCGCGGGCGGCTCGTTGCTGAGGTCGGTCGCCTTCTTCGACGGTGCCGCTGCGGGCACGGCCGCGCTGACCTTGACGGCGTGGGCGGCACTGGGCCTGGCCGCCGTGGTGATCGGCGGCCGCCGGAAGCCGGTCGCGGCTGACACCGCCGAGGCCCCTGGTCACCGTCGCGAACCAGCGCTCACGGGCTGAGCCGGCGGCCCAGCCCGGTGCGGGCGGGCCGGTTGCGGGGAAACCTCGCGGTCGGCACGTCCTGTCAGGGCCGCACCTCCTCCATCGACGTCCGCCGCGCACCCCCGCAGCGCAAGGGCCGCACGACGGCACGGGTGTCGGCACGCGTCGGCCTGGTCGCGGGTGAGCCGAGCAAACACTCACGGTCCGCCCGCCGGCCCGCGGCTGAACTCGCCCCCGCGGACCGGCGGGACGCGGACCTGTGGCCGGCGGCTACGCCGCTTCCCTCACCCGGACCGGCGGAGGCTGCACCGCACCCGAAGACAGCACGGATACGGGGTTGCGGCACCTTCCCTGCCGGAACTACCCACCGCCGGGCCGCGACTGCCTGATCGAGCCGACCGGATCGGCTCGCGGACGCAGAATGTCGGCTCCGCGCCGACGAGCGGGCGGGCGAAGTCAGGTCCCCACAGCCGAAACGCGTCGCTGATCAGGTTGCGCGACACGACCGCGGGACCGTCACGACGATCCCGCCTCAGGAACGGTGTCAGTGGTCCCGCTCCTCGTGACCGCGGTGCTCCGCGGCGATGCCGAAGCGGTGCCGTTCGCCCGGAGCGGACGACACCGAGCGGAACGAGGAAACCGATCTGATCACCTGCTCCTCGGCAGCCGCCTCTTTCGCCTCGGTCCCCTCGGCCGCTTCGGCCTCGAGTCGTTGCAGGTCAGCGGCGGAAACCAAAGCGACCAGTGGCTTTCCGTGCCGCGTCACCACCACACGTTCACCCCCGTAGACGACACGGTTGATCAGTTCGGCGAGCTCCGCCCGGGCTTGCGTCACCGGAATCTCGTAGGCCATGACCTCATTCTAACCTCCTGTACGTCCTGTACATTTTTGACGTACTCCGATTGCGCGCAGCCCGAGGTCCGAGGAGAGGCATCAACATGTTCCGTCCCGCCGCCCGCTACGTTCTGCCCGAGTTCACCGAGCGCACCGCCTACGGGTCGCGAAGCATGGATCCCTACTCGAAGTTGATGTCCGAGCGGATCGTCCTCCTCGGCACACCCGTCGACGACACCGCGGCCACCGACGTGATCGCGCAGTTCATGCACCTGGAGCACGCGGCCCCCGACCGGCCCATCTGCCTCTACATCAACTCGCCCGGTGGCTCCTTCAACGCCATGACGGCGATCTACGACACCATGTGCTACCTCGCCTGCGAGGTGGAGACCTTCTGTCTCGGTCAGGCGGGTTCCGGCGCGGCGGTACTGCTCGCGGCCGGCGCACCCGGGCGCCGACATGCCCTGCCGGGCGCGCGGGTAGTCATCCAGCAACCCGCTCTCGACGAGCCGGTGCAGGGCCGGCCTTCCGATCTCGAGATCCAGGCCCGTGAGTTGATGCGCGAGCGCGAGCTGCTCACGGCCATGCTGGCCCGCCACACGGGTCGTTCCGCGGGCCGGATCAGTGCCGACATCGAACGGGACACCATCCTCGACGCCCCGGCCGCGCTGGCGTTCGGGCTGGTGGACCACGTAGTGGAGAACCGCACGCAGTCCCAGCCGCCGCATCCCGCGAGGTGAACGCCCGATGCTCCCACCCCAGTTCCCGCCGCTTCCCGCGCTGACGCGCGCCGAGGCCGAGTTCATCGACTGCTACCTGGAAGTGATCGACCAGCTCGGCCGCATCAACCCGGCACGCGGCAGTGACACGTACGGAGCGCTCCGGGCCGCTCAGGCTCTCGCCTCCCGGGCCACCGCCCTTCGCGACTCACTCGCGTTGATGCACGAACGGGGTGAATCGCAGATCCACGCGGGCACTCTGGCCAGGGCGCTGCGGCTGCTGGACGGGGAGCGCCGAGCAGGGCGGGTCTCCGTACCTCCCCCGCCGTCGAGTTGAGCTCCTGCACGCCCGACCCGCCTGCGGTGTCGGCTTTGCGGCGCCGTCCTACGACACGCCCGACCGGCCGACGAGTTTCACTCGCTCGATCGGCGTAGGTGATCCCCCGCACGAGGGACCAGCCAACTTGCGCACCAAGCACGGACGCTGAGCGGAATGGTTCGTTCCGCCGCTGGTCCACGGCTGGTCCGGTGTGGCCGTGGCGGCTCCGGGCCGACCGCGTCCACCCGATCGGATCAGCCGTGACGACTCTCACATATCGCCACTTCAGCCAGGAAATCCGGCAGTGCGTGCGTAAAGATCCCTGGGACGACAAGCCCCCGCCACCGCGGCGGGGCGGTCCGGGCGGACGCCGAGTCCTGCCGCCGTCCGGATGCCTGGTCGACAGGAGTGGATCGGCAGGAGTGGAGGACCCGAGCACAACGGGCCGGCCGGAGTTCCGGACGGCCCTCGGGGTGAAGCCGCATCACGCGGCCGGGCAACTTCGCCAGCCCGAACCCGACAGGTCATCCTTCACAGGCGGCTGACGAAGGGTTGCGCATGACTGCGCAGGTTCATGTCCCGTCTCTGTTCGCCCGGGTCGGTACGGCCTCGGTCCTGACATTCGCCGTGGGCACCACCATGCTGGCCCCAGGTCTCGTGAACGACGCCGAGGCCGCCGCCCATTCGACGAAGGCACTCAAGATCGCCGCCTCGAAGAAGGGTGCGCCTTACAGATGGGGCGCCACGGGCCCCAACCGGTTCGACTGCTCCGGGCTCACGCTCTACTCGTTCAAGAAGGCCGGCAAGAAACTTCCTCGAACGGCGCAGCAGCAGTACAACAAGACCCGCCATATCTCCAGGTCGCAGCGGAAACGCGGCGACCTGGTCTTTTTCCATGCGGGCCGCGGTGTGTACCACGTCGGGATCTACGCAGGCAGCGGGAAGATCTGGCACTCGCCGAAGGCCGGCGCCGTGGTCCGGCTGGAGAAGATCTGGTCCGGCAACGTCTGGTACGGGAGGGTGCGCTGACACGCCTTTCGCCCTGGTTCAGTGCAGCAGGGGCCCCGTCACCAGTACGAGCCCCAACGCGGTGAGTGCCGTGCCGCTGCCGCCCTCGATCACCCGGGCGGTACGCGGCCGGCGCAGCCACCGGCCCAGCCGGTCCACCAGCAGGGCCACCGCCGGGAACCAGACGAGCGCGAGCAGGACGATCACCGAGGCGAGCAGCAACGTCCTGGGCAGCGGTGGCCGGCCGTCGGGGACGAACTGCGGCAGCAGGCTGAGGAAGAGCACGGGCGCTTTCGGGTTGAGCGCGTTCGTCAGGAAGCCCTGGCGCAACGAGCGCCCCGGCCCCGACGGCGTCGCCATTAGCTCGGCCCCCTCCCCGGCATCCGCTCCGGTGGCAGCCCGCCGCCTCATCGCACGCAGACCGCTGAGGCCGAGGTAGAGGACGTACGCGCCGCCGAGCAACTGGACGGTGCGGAAGAGGACGGGCATCGTCACGAGCACGGCGGCGAGTCCGGCGGCGGCCAGCGCGGTGTGCACCAGCAGGCCGCCGGCCACTCCCACCGCGGTGGCCAGCCCGGACGTCCGGGATGCGAGCGCGTTGCGTACGACCACCGTGAAGTCGGCGCCCGGCAGAGCGACCATTCCCGCCGCCACGGCGACGAAAGCGAGCAGTTGTGCGTCCATGGATCCACCATGGACGCTCCATGCCTTTAGCATGTACTTGCAATGTCCTGGGTCTGCCAAAAGGAACGCTTAATGTACGACCCTACGCGGCTGGCTGCCCTGGTGGCGGTGTCCGAGGCCGGCTCGATCACCCGGGCGGCAGCGCGGCTGGGTTACACCGCGCCCGCGCTCTCGCAACAGCTCGCGAAGCTCGAGCGGGAGGCGGGAGCCGCCCTCCTCGTCCGTCACCACCGCGGAGCGCGGCTGACGGCCGCAGGTGAGCTGCTGGCGGGGCGCGCCAGACGCGTGCTGGACGAGATGGACCAGGCACGGCACGAGCTGGCCCGGCTCACAGGGTTGTCGGGCGGCCGTCTGCGGGTCGGCACATTCGTGACGGCCGGGGTCCATCTGCTGCCGCCGGTGCTCACCGCGTTCCGTCGCGCGCACCCCGACGTGGAGCTGGCCGTCACGGACTACGAGCCGCCCGCCGGGGTCGCCGCGGTGGCGGCGGGCGACGTCGACCTGGCGCTCACCCACGCGTACGAACCCGCCGCCGCCGATCCCCTGCCTGCGGGACTCTCGGACGAACCGCTGCTGGTCGAGGAGCTGGTACTGGTCACCGCGCGCGGCCAGATGCTGTCCGACGGCAGCGGCCCCCTCCCCGTGGCCGAACTCGCGGGCCGTCCGCTGATCAGCAGTGCGCCCGAGCATCCGCCGCGGCGCGGGGTGGAGCGTGCGCTGGCCGAGGCCGGGGCCACCCCTGCCGTGGTGTGCGAGTCACCCGGCTACGCCCTGGTGTGCGCTCTGGTCAGTGCCGGCCTAGGGGTGGCAGTGGTACCGGAGATGGTCGCCGCGATGTCCCCCGCGCCCCTCGCCGTCCGGCGCCTGGAACCCGCCGCGTTCCGCAGGACGATCTCCGTGGTGCACCGGGGGGACGGGAACACCGCGGCGGCGACGACACTGATGGCGCTGTTGCGGAGTGGCTTCGGCCGGGTCTCCGGCGCTTAGGAGCTGCGCGCCCGGCCCCGCTCGCGCGGCTCGGCGTCAGGCCGGCGCGGGAACCTGCCAGGGCAGGGCGATCGACACGGTCTTGCCCCCGTCCGGGGTGGGGCTGACGCTCAGGCGGCCGCCGCGCTCCCTCGCCAGGGCCCGGATGATCACCAGCCCGCGGCCGTTGTCCTGCCGGACTGCGGCGGGAAGCCGTTGGGGCCGGCGGGGGTGACTGTCCGTCACCCCGAGGTAGAACTCCGCATCCCGGTCGAGCCGGAGGTCCACGGTGAAGGTGGGCGACTGCCCGAAGGTGTGCTGGACGGCGTTCGTGGCGAGTTCGGAGACGATCAGCCGGATGGCGTCGGCGGTGTCGCCGTCCTCGGCCAGGCCCCATTCCGTGAGCACCCGGGCCACGTATCTGCGGGCCGCGGAGACCGAGGCCGGATCGCTCGCCAGAGTGACGGTTGCTTCCTGCTGGTCTGCCATGGCGACGCGTCCCTTTCCCACCTGACCGGCCCGCGGCCGGCCTGGATCGTGCTTCGCGCCAGACTGCCACCGATGCCGCCCTCCGTGACGGCGATCCGCCAAGATATGCATATATCTGTCGCCCATTGCGGTGAACCGCGCCACCTGAGCCGTGTCCGGGCGCCCCACAGGCCCCTTTCCGGGCCGGACCCCCGCGCGGGTCCGAGCCGCAGCACGGGGATGAACAACTGCGTGGAAACCGCGCCACTCGGCCGTGACCGGCTCGCCGTACGCGACTCCAAGGACGCGGACCTTCCGCCTCTGCGCTTCTCGGCCACGGCCTGGACGTCCTTCGTCGCCGGACTGGGCGGCGGCCCCGTCAGCTGACGGGCCGGGGCGCCGTCGCGAGGACAGTGTCCACGGCCTTCTCGATCTGACTTTGCGTCAGGTCGGCCCGGGCGGTCAGCCTCAGCCTGGAGATCCCGTCAGGAACCGACGGCGGCCGGAAACACCCCACCACGAGACCCGCCGAGCGGCAGTCGGCCGCCCAGCGGACCGCCGACTCCGCCGAGGGGGCGCGGACCGACACGACGGCGGCGTCGGGGTACACGGCGGTGAGTCCGGCCGCCGACAGCCTGCGGTGCAGTTCGACAGCGACGGCCACGGCCCTCGACGCGCGTTCGGGTTCGCGGCGCAGCAGGCGAAGCGCCCCCAGAGCCGCCCCGACAGCCGCGGGCGCGAGGCCGGTGTCGAAGATGAACGTACGGGCCGTGTTGACCAGATGCCGGATGACCGGGGCGGGCCCGAGCACCGCTCCTCCCTGGCTCCCGAGCGACTTCGAAAGGGTGAGCGTGGCCACGACCCCTTCACCGCCGGCGAGTCCTGCGGCCGCGAGTGCGCCGCGCCCGCCTTCACCGAGGACGCCCAGTCCGTGCGCGTCGTCCACGACGAGGGCGGCGCCCGCGTCGCGGCAGACGTCGGCGAGCCCGGCCAGCGGGGCCGCGTCGCCGTCCACCGAGAAGACGGAGTCGGTCACGGCCAGTGCCCGTCCACGGTGCGCCTGGAGGGCCTTGCGAAAGGCGTCGGGATCAGCGTGCGGCACGACGGTGACATCGGCCCGGGAGAGCCGGCAGCCGTCGACGATCGAGGCGTGGTTGCCCGCGTCGGAGACGATCAGCGAGTCGCGCCCGGTGAGCGCCGTGAGTGCGGCGAGGTTGGCCGCGTAGCCGGAGGAGAACACCAGGGCGGCCTCGAATCCGCAGAAGGCGGCGAGTTCGCGCTCGAGCTCGGCGTGCAGCGCGGTGGATCCCGTGACGAGCCGCGATCCGGTGGCGCCCGCGCCCCACGTCCGTACCGCCTCGGCCGCGGCGGCGGTGACCTCGGGGTTACGGCTCAGACCCAGGTAGTCGTTGCTCGCGAGGTCCAGCAGTTCCGTCTCGGCGGCCCGGGGGCGCAGCGTCCGGACGAGTCCGGCGTCGGCACGGCGCCGGGCCTCGTCGTCGGTCCAGTCGAACGGGGCGTAGGACATGGGCGGGTCCCTTTTTGTAGGCAGCTCACAGACCCTAACCGGGTGCGCAACAGGCCAGGGTGTGGCAATGCACACAGCATCGGACGCCTCTATTGTCCGGTTCCTCCTTGGCCGATGGCGGTGCTGTGCGTCAGGATCAACGCCATGGACCTGCTGAACACGCTGGTGGAAAAGGGGCTGCGGCGCGAACTGCCGACCCGTGACGAAGCGCTCGCCGTGCTGGCGACCTCCGACGACGAACTGCTCGACGTGGTGGCCGCGGCCGGAAAGGTGCGCCGCCAGTGGTTCGGCCGGCGCGTCAAGCTGAACTATCTGGTGAATCTGAAGTCAGGGCTCTGCCCCGAGGACTGCTCGTACTGCTCGCAGCGGCTCGGCTCCAAGGCCGAGATCCTCAAGTACACGTGGCTGAAACCGGACGAGGCGAAGAAGGCCGCATCCGCGGGGGTGGCGGGCGGCGCCAAGCGGGTGTGTCTCGTGGCCAGCGGCCGGGGGCCCACCGACCGTGATGTCGACCGGGTGTCGCAGACGATCGAGGCGATCAAGGAGCAGCACGAGGACGTCGAGGTGTGTGCCTGTCTCGGTCTGCTCTCCGAGGGCCAGGCCGACCGTCTGCGGTCTGCGGGCGCGGACGCGTACAACCACAACCTGAACACCTCCGAAGGTACGTACGGGGACATCACGACCACCCACACGTACGCCGACAGGGTGGACACCGTGCAGCAGGCCCAGGCTGCCGGACTTTCGGCGTGCTCCGGTCTGATCGCCGGGATGGGCGAGACCGACGCCGATCTGGTGGACGTCGTCTTCTCGCTGCGTGAGCTCGATCCCGACTCCGTGCCGGTGAACTTCCTGATCCCCATGGAGGGGACCCCGCTGGCGAAGGACTGGCACCTCACTCCGCAGCGCTGCCTGCGCATCCTGGCGATGGTCAGGTTCGTGTGCCCGGACGTCGAGGTGCGGCTCGCGGGCGGCCGCGAGGTCCATCTGCGTTCGATGCAGCCGCTCGCCCTGAATCTGGTCAACTCCATCTTCCTGGGCGACTACCTGACGAGCGAGGGCCAGTCCGGACAGACCGACCTCGACATGATCGCGGACGCCGGCTTCGAGGTGGAGGGAGCGGCGACGACGACACTCCCCGAGCACCGGGCGCCTGCCGGAGACGGCTGCGGTTCGCACGAGGGCGGTTGCGCTCCGTGCGGCGGCTCGGCCGGGACCGATCCGGAGCCCTCCGAGGCCCTTGCGGCCCGCACGGACCTGGTGTCGGTCCGCCGTCGAGGCGCCGGGACGGACCTCGCTCCCAATGCCTGATCAGCTCAGCCCCGCGGAACTCCGCGCCCTGGACCGGGCCCACGTCTGGCACCCCTACGGCCCGATGCCGGGCAGGCAGGAGCCGCTGGTCGTGGAGTCCGCGTCCGGGGTGCGTATCCGGCTCGCCGAACCCGTCCACGGCCGAAGCGAGTTGGTGGACGGCATGTCGTCCTGGTGGTCGGCGGTGCACGGTTACAACCATCCGGTACTCAACGAGGCCGCCCGCGGCCAGCTGGACCGGATGAGCCATGTGATGTTCGGCGGGCTCACGCACGAGCCCGCCGTCCGGCTGGCGGCCCGGCTCGTGGAGATCACCCCGCAGCCTCTGCAGCACGTCTTCCTCGCCGACTCGGGGTCCGTCTCCGTCGAGGTCGCCGTGAAGATGTGCCTGCAGTACTGGCGTTCGGCCGGGCGGCCCGCCAAGCGCCGGCTGCTCACGTGGCGCGGTGGTTACCACGGGGACACCTGGCAGCCCATGTCGGTGTGCGACCCCGACGGCGGGATGCACGAGCTGTGGTCGGGTTCCCTCCCCCGCCAGATTTTCGCCGACGCCCCACCGGACGGCTTCGATGCCGATCCGGACGACGCCTATGTGCGGCACCTGCGTGAACTGGTGGCCGCTCACGCCGACGAACTGGCAGCGGTGATCGTGGAACCCGTGGTGCAGGGTGCGGGCGGGATGCGCTTCCACTCCCCCGCGTACCTGCGGGTGCTCCGCGAGGCGTGTGACGCGAACGACGTGCTGCTGGTGTTCGACGAGATCGCGACCGGGTTCGGCCGTACGGGACAGCTGTTCGCAGCCGGGCACGCCGGAGTGTCCCCGGATGTCATGTGTGTCGGCAAGGCGCTGACCGGCGGCTATCTGACGCTGGCGGCGACGTTGTGCACCTCCCGGGTGGCAGAGGGCATCTCGAGCGGCGACGTCCCCGTGCTGGCGCACGGGCCGACGTTCATGGGCAACCCGCTGGCGTCGGCTGTGGCCTGCGCATCCGTGGATCTGCTGCTGGGCCAGGACTGGGAACTCGAGGTGAAACGGATCGGCACGGGCCTGCGCCAGGGGCTGGCCGAGGCCGCCGAAGTCTCCGGCGTACGCGACGTCCGGGTGCTGGGCGCGATCGGGGTGGTACAGCTCGACCACGAGGTGGACATGGAGGCCGCGACACGGGCCGCGGTCCGCGAGGGCGTCTGGCTGCGCCCGTTCCGTGATCTGGTCTACACCATGCCGCCCTATGTGACCGGCGACGACGATGTGGCACGGATCTGCCGGGCTGTGTGCGCCGCGGCGAGGGAGGGCTGAGATGAAGATTCTCGTGATCACCGGTACGGGCACCGAGATCGGCAAGACGATCGTGACCGCGGCGGTGGCGGCCGCCGCCCAGGACCTGCGGGTCGCGGTCCTCAAGCCCGCGCAGACCGGCCTCGCCCCGGGCGAGCCGGGGGACGCCGCAGAGGTGGCGCGCCTTGCGGGGGCTCACGTCACCGCAGTGGAACTGGCGCGTTTCCCGGAGCCGTTGGCACCCGAGACGGCTGCTCGCCGAGCGGGCCTCCCGCCCGTCCGACCGCACGAGATCGCCGAGGCCGCCCAGAAACTGGCGACGGAGCACGACCTGGTACTGGTCGAGGGGGCGGGCGGGCTGCTCGTCCGCTACGACGGGCAGGGGTCCACGCTCGCGGACGCCGCGCGGCTGATGGCGGCACCCGTTCTCGTGGTGGCACCCGCGGGCCTGGGAACCCTCAACTCCACCGCGCTGACGACGGAGGCGCTGCGGACGCGTGGACTCACCTGCCCCGGGGTGGTGGTCGGCAGCATGCCGGCCGAGCCGGATCTGGCCTCACGGTGCAACATCGACGACCTCCCTGTCGCGGCGGGCGCCCCACTGCTCGGGGCGGTCCCGGCCGGGGCGGGAACGTTGGCGCCGGCCGACTTCCGGTCCCGGGCGGCGAGTTGGCTCTCAGCGGAACTCGGCGGGAAACGTCCCGCCGGATGAGCGGCTGAGCGGGCCCGTACGGGGGAGAATCGAAGGAGAGCCGTACCCACGTGCCCGTGCCCTCCGAGGAGGTCCGATCATGCGTCGGCGCAGCATACCCGTCCCCCGCGACGCGGTACACCATCCGGTATTCGCCCGGTTCTACGCCCGGCTGAGCGTGACCGCCGATATCAAGGGAGGCGTGGCGGACCGCCGCGACGAACTCCTCTCGGGCCTTTCCGGCCGTGTCATCGAGATCGGCGCGGGCAACGGTCTCAACTTCGCGCATTACCCGGGGGCCGTGTCCGAAGTGGTGGCCATCGAGCCCGAGCGCAGTCTGCGGCAGCTGGCGGCCGGTGCGGCGCTGCGCGCGGACGTGCCGGTCGACGTGGTGCCGGGCATGGCGGAGGCACTGCCGGTCAAGAGCGAGGCGTTCGACGCGGCCGTCGCCTCGCTGGTCCTGTGCACGGTGCGGGACCTGCCCCGGGCGCTGGCGGAGATCAAGCGTGTGCTGCGGCCGGGCGGTGAACTGCGCTTCCTCGAGCACACCCTGGCTCCGGGACGGGCGCTGGCGACGGCGCAGCGTGCGGCGGACCGCACACTCTGGCCGCTGCTGTTCGGGGGCTGTCACACGGCGCGGGACACGGTCGCGGCGATTGAGGAGGCCGGCTTCGAGCTGGGGGTGTACCGCAGGTTCCGCATCCCGGACCGGGGCGTGCAGCTGCCGACTTCCCCGTGTGTGCTCGGCGTGGCCCGCCGGTCCGGTGTGGTGGACCGCTCGGCGGAGGCCGGCTGAGGAGCTCCGATCACAGGCTCCACCGGCGCAGCTCGTCGGCGATGGCCCGGACGTCGGCCTTGCCCTCCTTCACGAGCCGGGCCAGATCGCGCACCTGCTCGGGAGAGGTGATGACCTTCAGCCCGGAGGCGACGAGGTAACCGTAGGCGACGGCGGACGCGAACATCGCGTTGGAGTGCTCGAGCGCGGGCACATGGAGCAGCAGTTGCAGCATGGCGGCTGCGCGGGAGTGCGGGTCGCTGTAGACGGGGCTGCCGAAGATCTCCGCCTCGTGCCGGCTCACAGCGGCTACGAGTGCACCCCAGTCGACGACCTGCGGGTCACCGGGTGTCTTGTGCTCGGCGACCATGAGCAGCCAGGAAAGGTCGATCTGCAGGTTCAACGGGTGCCTTTGCGCTCCGGGCCGAACTCCTCGGCGAACACCGACTCGTACTGCTTCATGAAGTCGGCCGCGGCCTCGACGAAGGTGTGTCCCACCTCGCCGGCATCCTGTTTGACGAGCTCCTCTATGTAGCGGTTCACGCTCATCCCGCGCTGCAGGGCGCGCTGCCGCGCCGCCTCGGCGGTGGCCTCGTCCACGCGGACGTTCAGCTGAGTCTTGGGCACGACATCACGCTAGCGCGAGTCCGCTAGCGCTCGCAAGGGGAACGGGCCGGCACCTGGGGGCACCGGGGTGGGCGGCGTTCCGGAGTGAGGCGCGGGTGCCCCCGAGCAGGGCAGGTCGACCTCGGTGCAACTGGGGCCCTCCCGAGCAGGAAGGGCCGGCCCTCGGCGGGGCGGCGGGGGCTCCCGAGCGGGACGGGACGAACGGTTCCGGCAGGGCCGGGTGGCGTACGCCGCGGCTCGCAGCGGTGGCGGCGTACCGCACCCCGCCACCACGTCCACCGCACGGCACCGGTAAGCGCTCGCTTTCCCCCCGGACCCTCTGGTTGGCTCGGATCATGACTGACCTCAGCATCCGCTGCGCGACCCTCGCCGATATCGATCCCGTCCTGCGGTTCTGGCGGGAGGCGGCGGAAGGCACGAGCATCACCGACGATCACGACGGGGTGACCCGGCTCATCGCACGGGATCCCGAGTCCCTCCTCCTCGCAGTGCGGGACGACGCGGTCGTCGGGACCGTCATAGCCGGTTTCGACGGTTGGCGATGCTCCGCGTACCGTCTCGCCGTACACCCCGACCATCGCCGACAGGGCGTCGCCGGTGCGCTGCTGGACGCCGCGGAGCGACGGTTCCTCGCCCTGGGCGGGCGGCGGATCGACGCCATGGTCCTGGAGTCCAACGAGCGGGCCCACCACGCATGGGGTGCGACTGGCTACCATCGCGAGGACCACTGGCGGCGCTGGGTCAAGTCCCTCTGACACGCGACCGGGACCGCCGGACACTTGCGACAAACTACAAATCGCACACCGGGCAGGCCTTTTTGCCGATCCTTTACTATGAATCCTCGACCGTCCGACCCATTCGAAAGGTGTGAGCGTCCGCCCATGGGCGAGCCCCCCAGTA
This sequence comes from Streptomyces sp. NPDC005752, assembly GCF_040630715.1. Lineage (NCBI taxonomy): Bacteria > Bacillati > Actinomycetota > Actinomycetes > Kitasatosporales > Streptomycetaceae > Streptomyces > Streptomyces sp. NPDC005752. The sequence goes on from NZ_JBEXYB010000013.1 coordinate 45,319, forward strand.
GTCGATACCGCCGACATCGCGCGATCCCTCTGCCCCTGCCCGACCATGGGACGGAGGTGAACCGATGACCGAAGTGCTCCTGCTCCTCGTGGCGCTCCTGCTCTCCCTCGTCTGCGGCGTGTTCGTGGCGGCCGAGTTCTCTCTGACCACAGTGGAACGTGGCGAGCTCGAACGGAGCGTCGAGCGAGGGGACCGAGGTGCGGCGGGAGCGCTCAAGGCCGTACGCAGCCTCACCTACCAGCTCTCCGGCGCCCAGCTCGGTATCACCGTCACCAACCTGGTCGTGGGCATGCTCTCCGAGCCGTCCATCGCCGCACTGATCCGGGGACCGGTGGAGGCGACCGGACTGTCGCCCGGCGTGTCCTCATCGCTGGCGCTCGTGATCGGCACCGCACTGTCCACCGTGGTCCTGATGGTGGTGGGTGAGCTCGTCCCGAAGAACTGGGCGATCTCCTCCCCCCTGGCGGTCGCCCGCACGGTCGCAGCACCGCAGCGCGCGTTCACGGCGGTCTTCCGGCCCTTCATCAGCCATCTCAACAACACCGCGAACCGGATGGTGCGACGCTTCGGCCTCGAACCGGCCGAGGAGCTGGCCTCGGCGCGCAGCCCGCAGGAGCTGGTCGCCCTGGCACGCCACTCCGCGAAGGAGGGCGCGCTCGAGGCGGACACCGCGGAACTCTTCGTGCGCACCCTCAACCTGTCCGAACTGACCGCGGAGAACGTGATGACCCCCCGCGTCCAGGTCACGGCCCTGGAGGTACAGGCGACCGCCGAGGACGTCGCGAACGCGACCCGGGCGACCGGCCTCTCCCGGTTCCCCGTCTATCGGGGCAGCCTGGACACGGTGGTCGGTGTCGCGCACATCAAGGACGTACTGGCCATTCCTGCGGAGCAGCGGCCCCGCAAGCGGGTCTCGGACATGCTCCGCGAGCCCTTGCTCGTGCCGGAGACCCTGACCGTGGACCGCCTGCTGGACCGCCTCTCCGGAAAGCTGGCCATGGCTGTCGTCATCGACGAGTACGGCGGTACGGCGGGAGTCGTGACGCTGGAGGACATCGTGGAGGAAGTCGTCGGCGAGGTGAGGGACGAACACGACCCCCACGAGACCCCCGACCTGGCGGCTGCGGGCGAGGACGCCGACGGCCGCACACTGTGGTCCGCAGACGGAGCGGCCCGCACGGACCAGCTCCGCACCATCGGGCTGCGCGTGCCGGACGGACCGTACGAGACGCTGGCCGGGCTGATCGCCACGGAGGTCGGCCGGATTCCGGTGGTCGGCGACACCGTCGAACTCACGGGCTGGCGGATCGACGTGGTGGACGCTTCGGGACACCGTGCCGCGCGGGCGCTGCTCCACGCCCCGCTGCCCGGTGACGACGAGCCGGAGGTGGACGAACGATGATCGCCGTCCAGCTCTTCATCGGCTTGCTGACCCTGGTGGTCAACGCGTTCTTCGTCGGCGCGGAGTTCGCACTCATCTCCGTGCGCCGCAGTCAGATCGAGCCAGAGGCCGAGGCCGGGAACCGCAGGGCCCGCAGCGTCATCTGGGGCCTCGAACACGTGTCGGCGCTTCTGGCGGCGGCCCAGCTGGGCATCACGCTCTGCACGCTGGTGCTGGGTATCGTCGCCGAGCCGGCCATCGCCCATCTACTGGAACCCCTCTTCGACACGGTGGGAGTACCGCACGGGCTGGTCCACCCGATCTCGTTCGTGATCGCGCTGACGGTGGCGACGTATCTGCACATGCTGCTGGGCGAGATGGTGCCGAAGAACATCGCACTGGCCGAGCCCGCCCGCACCGCTCTGCTGCTCGGACCGCCCCTGGTGGCGCTGGCCAGGGCGCTGAAGCCGGTGATCTTCGCGATCAACGCCTTCGCCAACGCCCTGCTCAAGCTGCTGCGGGTGGAGACGAAGGACGAGGTCTCCGCGACCTTCTCCGACGACGAACTCGCCCGCCTCGTCAAGGACGCCGAGGATTCCGGGCTCGTCGACGACCGCTCGGCGGACCGTCTGCGCCACGCGCTGGAACTGGGCCGCCGCCCGGTCCGGGACGTGCTGCTCCCGGTCGACCGGGTGCTGTACACCAGGGTCGGCACGACCCCGGAGGAGCTGGAACGGCTCTCGCACGAGTCCGGCTTCTCGCGCTTCCCCGTGATGGACAGCGAGCGGCGCATCATCGGGTACCTCCATGTGAAGGACGCCCTGGACGCAGCTCCGCGCGACGTGCCGTTCCCGGTGACCGCTCTGCGGCCCATCGCCAGGGTGCGTGCGGCGACACCTCTGGATGACGTGCTGACCGCGCTCCGGCGGAGCCGGACGCACCTGGCGGCCGTGCTCGACGAGGACGACCGGCTGGCGGGCATGATCACCATGGAGGACGTGCTGCGCGAGCTCGTGGGCAGACCCCAGGCCCGCTGACGTCGAGGCCGCGGCGGCGTGACGACTCCGGCCGGGCCGGGGCCGTCCCGCTCGGGCTCGGGTTCGGGTTCGGGTTCGGGTTCGGGTGATCGTCGCGTGACGGCACGAGGAGGGGCGCGACCACGCGGTCGCGCCCCTTTTCCGCGTTTTCCCGGCCCCGGCTCCCGACCCTCTGCCCGGGGCTGGGGGCCGGCCCGGGCCTGGGGGCAGGCGCTCCACGAACCCGGCCCGGGAACCACCGGCGCGGTACGATCGGCATCGCCATGAAATTGAATGCCTCTTACACCAGTCTCGTCGCGGTCGGCGACTCGTTCACCGAGGGCATGTCGGATCTGCTGCCCGATGGTTCTTATCGCGGGTGGGCCGACGTTCTCGCCGCCCGTCTCGCGGCCCGTACGCCCGGGTTCCGGTACGCCAATCTCGCCGTACGGGGAAAGCTCATCGGCCAGATCGTCGACGAGCAGGTCGGGGTCGCCGCGGCGTTGCAGCCGGATGTGATCACGCTCGTCGGTGGGCTCAACGACACGTTGAGGCCGAAGTGCGACATGGGTATGGTCCGCGGCCGGCTGGAGGAGGCGGTGGAGCGTCTCGCACCCTCGTGCAAGACCTTGGTCCTCATGCGCAGCCCCGGCCGCAACGGTCCGGTGATGGAACGCTTCCGTCCGCGCATGGAGGAACTCTTCACCCTGATCGGCGACCTGGCCGAGCGGCACGGTGCGGTGGTCGCCGACCTGTACGGTGCGCCGTCACTGGGCGATCCGCGCATGTGGGACGTCGACAGGCTGCACCTGACGGCCGAGGGACATCGGAGGGTCGCGGAGGCGGTCTGGCAGGCGCTGGGACTGCCCGCCGAGAGTGACTGGCAGTCCCCGATGCCCGCGTCGGCGCCCGCACGGTGGGCGCAGCGGCGGATCGATGACGTCCGGTTCGCCCGCCAGCATCTGATGCCGTGGATCGGGCGGCGTCTGACAGGACGCTCGTCCGGCGACGGCCGGGCCGGCTCACAGTTCGACGCGGGGCTGGGGAAGGCGTTCTGGATCTCTCCCCAGGACGGGCCCACGCCCCCCGGACCGGTGACGGATTGGCGCCGGCTCGACGGCTGACCACATCGCGGCGGGCAGCAGGTGGGACGGTGGCCGGTACCACCTCGGTCGCTCGATCTCGGCTGCGTCCCGCCGGAGGCGGACGCACCCCCCCCGACGCCGGGGCCCTGTCTGCGGACTACGGGCCGGGAAGCCGCGCCGACACGACGAGGCGAGCGGCTTGTGGGAAAGCACGAACCGGCCCGCGGCGCGGACCTGCAGAAACCGCCAGTAGAATCGGGACACGTGACTGCTGTGTCTGCGAAGCCTCGCATCCCCAATGTCCTGGCCGGCCGCTATGCCTCTACGGAGCTGGCCGTCCTCTGGTCCCCCGAGCAGAAGGTGAAGCTGGAACGTCAGCTGTGGCTGGCGGTGCTGCGCGCTCAGAAGGACCTCGGGATCGATGTACCCGACGCCGCTCTGGCCGACTACGAACGGGTGATCGACCAGGTCGACCTCGTCTCGATCGCCGAGCGCGAGAAGATCACCCGGCACGACGTGAAGGCCCGCATCGAGGAGTTCAACGCTCTCGCCGGCCATGAGCAGGTCCACAAGGGGATGACCTCCCGTGACCTCACCGAGAACGTCGAACAGCTGCAGATCCGGCTCTCGCTGGAGCTGATGCGCGACCGTGCTGTGTCGGTCCTGGCGCGGCTCGGCAAGCTCGCGGCGGAGTACAGCGAGCTGGTCTTGGCGGGTCGTTCACACAACGTCGCCGCACAGGCGACGACGCTCGGCAAGCGCTTCGCCACCGCCGCGGACGAGCTGCTCGTGGCCTACGGCCGGCTGGAGGACCTGCTGGGCCGATACCCCCTGCGCGGCATCAAGGGGCCTGTCGGCACGGCGCAGGACATGCTCGACCTGCTCGGCGGCGACGCGGACAAGCTCGCCGATCTGGAGCAGCGCATCGCCGGACACCTCGGCTTCGCGCACGCCTTCACCTCCGTCGGCCAGGTGTACCCCCGCTCCCTCGACTACGACGTCGTGACGGCACTGGTTCAGTTGGCCGCCGCTCCCTCGTCGGTCGCCAAGACCATCCGCCTCATGGCCGGGCACGAGCTGGTGACCGAGGGCTTCAAGCCTGGCCAGGTCGGCTCGTCGGCGATGCCGCACAAGATGAACACCCGCTCCTGTGAGCGCGTCAACGGCTTGATGGTGATCCTGCGCGGCTACGCGTCGATGACGGGCGAGCTCGCGGGCGACCAGTGGAACGAGGGCGACGTGTCCTGCTCGGTGGTCCGCCGGGTCGCGCTGCCGGACGCCTTCTTCGCCTTCGACGGTCTGCTGGAGACCTTCCTCACGGTGCTCGACGAGTTCGGTGCGTTCCCCGCGGTCGTGGCGCGTGAGCTGGACCGCTATCTTCCCTTCCTCGCCACGACCAAGGTGCTTATGGGCGCGGTGCGGGCCGGAGTCGGCCGCGAGGTCGCCCACGAGGCCATCAAGGAGAACGCGGTCGCCTCTGCGCTCGCCATGCGGGAGCAGGGCGCGGAGCGCAACGAGCTGCTGGACAAGCTGGCCGCCGACGAGCGGATCCCGCTCGACCGCGGCGAGCTCGACGCCCTGATGGCTGACAAGCTGTCGTTCACCGGTGCGGCGGGCGGCCAGGTCGCCTCGGTGGTCCGCAGGATCGAGCAGATCGCCAAGCAGCACCCGGAGGCTGCCGCGTACACCCCCGGCTCCATCCTCTGACGGCTGCCATCATTACCGGATGACACCCGAGGAGCTCCAGGCCGCCCGCGATCGCGTCGTACCGGACGTCGTCGCGGGCGGTCTGCGTGTGCTGTTCTGCGGAATCAACCCCAGCCTCATGTCTGCCGCCACGGGGCACCACTTCGCCCATCCGGGCAATCGGTTCTGGCCGGTACTGCATCGGTCGGGCTTCACACCGAGGCAGCTGAAGGCATCGGAGCAGAACCAACTTCCGGGCTTCGGACTGGGGATCACCAATGTGGTGGCCAGGGCCACGGCACGGGCGGACGAGCTCGGGCCGGAGGAGTTCCGTGAAGGCGGAAGAGTGCTCTCGGCGAAGGTGGAAGAACTTCGCCCGCTGTGGCTCGCGGTCGTCGGTGTCACCGCTTATCGCACGGCCTTCGGCGATCGCCGCGCGCGGATCGGCCCGCAGGAACGGACCGTGGGCGGCGCCCGTGTCTGGGCGCTGCCCAATCCGAGCGGGCTGAACGCGCACTGGACCGTGCACACCATGACGGACGAGTTCGCCCGCCTGTTGGCGGTGGTCGGCCGGGACGCCTCCGGCTAGGAGCACACCTCCCGGCTCGGGCAGGAAGTGCCGCAGGACCTCTCCGGAACCGCCATGGAAGTGCTGCGGCCGGATGCCCCAGGGAGGGCAACTCGCCGTTCAGGGTGGGTCGACCACGGTGACCAGAACCCCCAACTCGCAGCCTGGCCCGTCATCCTCCTGGTAGAGCACAACGGCCACCCACCTGCCTTCCGTCCGCCACAACTGGAGGTACTCGCAACTCGCGACCGGTTCGGCCCAGGGCTCGGCTATCACCTCCCCCGCCGTCATCCGTTCCTGTGCGCTCCACAAGCTGACGACCTGTGGCTCGCCCCAGCGCAGCGTCAGCAGTGTGAGCAGCGCATCGTGTTCCGCCAGGCACTGCACCCGGTGATCTGCGCGATCTGCCCCCTCTCCCTCATCGTGGCCGTCCTCGCCGATGAGGAGCACCGTGTGGTAGCCAGGTCCGCTGACGCCCGAGCCTGACCGAACGCGCTCCGGAGGGAAGTCCGTGGTGCGCATCCCGTCGATGAGGCGGAGGTGATGTGCGGTGGTCATACCGTCAGTAAAGCGCCCCGCACTGACACATGGCCCTCAGCAGGTAGTCCCTGGCGCCCGCAAGGTCCCGGAAGCCTCCCGCACACGCGTCTCGGAAGCCGGCAACACGACCTGCGAGCACGTGGGCCACGCCCACTCCGCCGTCGCGGCTCAGGCGTCCCGCTTCCATAGGGCCCACCAGCCTGCGACCAGGGCGGCACCCGCCCACCCTGCGGTCACGGCCAGCCCCGTCCACGGTCCGAGACTTCCCTCAGGATGCGCCTGGAGCACCAACTGCCCGGCTCGGTCGGGGAGATACTGGGCGACGCCTCCCGCGAGGTCTCCGACCACGAAGGAGACGATCAGAATGAAGGGGATGAGCAGGCTGAGCACCGCGATCGCGCTGCGCAGGACCGCCGTGAGGCCCGCTGCGAACAGAGCCATCAGAGCCAGGTAGACGCCACCGCCGATCGCGGCGCGCAGGACATCTGGTTCCTCGAGGCGGATCGCGTACTCGCCCATGAAGAGCTGTCCAACCAGAAATGTGGAGAAGCTGGTGATCAACCCTACGACCAGAGCGAGCCCGCCGACCATCGCCATCTTCGCGACGTAGAAGCGGCTGCGGCTGGGTACGGCCGTGAGTGATATCCGCAGGGCTCCGTTCAGGAACTCGGACGACAGAGCGGTCGCACCGAAGCTGATGGCCGCGATCTGGCCGAAGTTCAGCGCGTAGAAGGCGGAGAAGAGGAGATCGCCACCCGTGTTGTCCGCCTCCGCCTGCCCGATGGTGGAGGCGACGAACACCGTCACGAAGAGCGTGGCGGCGAAAACCGCTATGAGGGAACCTGCGACGGCCCGCACCGAGTTGATCTTGATCCACTCGGAGTGCAGTACCGCGGTCATCGACGTGGTCATGCTGGTCAGGCCTCCTGGTCTGCGAGGGGGTGCTCGGTTGCGGTGAATTCCGTCTCGGTCCCAGTGAGATCGAGGTATGCCTCTTCCAACGTGACCTGCTCGGTTCTGAGTTCGAGAAGTGGGATGCCTTCGGATGCGGCCAGGACACCGATCTCCTCCGCAGAAGCTCCGGCGACCGTCCAGCACCCGTCGTCGCCCTGTGACGGCTCGTGCCCCTTGTGGATCAGCGCATCGCGCAGCCGCGTGGGCTCCGTGGCGCGGAACCGCACTCCGGGCCGGCTCCGGGAGGCGAGGAATTCCCGCATCGGCATGTCGACAAGGAGTCTTCCCCTGCCGAGGACGACAAGGTGATCGGCGAACGAGGAGGTCTCGCTCATCAGGTGGCTGGAGACCAGCACCGTACGGCCCTCACCTGCCAGCTTCCGCACCAGCTCCCGGATCCATATGACGCCCTCCGGATCCAGTCCGTTCGACGGTTCGTCCAGCATCACCACCTCGGGATCACCGAGAAGCGCCGCGGCGATCCCGAGTCGCTGTCGCATTCCGAGCGAGAACGTCTTGATCCGCCGGCCTCCGACCGAGCCCAGACCGGCCTCAACGAGCGTCTCTTCGACCCTGCCGGCCACTATGCCGTTACTGGCGGCGAGTGCAAGCAAGTGGTTGCGGGCGGTGCGCGAGCCATGGGCCGCCTGAGCATCGAGCAGTGCGCCGACCCGGCGCAGCGGATTGGCCAGCGAGGCGTAGGGCCGACCACCGATGGTGGCAGAACCACCGGTCGCCCGGTCCAGACCGAGGACGTGGCGCATGGTGGTGGACTTGCCCGCACCGTTGGGCCCGAGGAAGCCGGTCACCCGGCCAGGCCGCACGCTGAACGTGAGGTGGTCCACGGCGCGGATCTTTCCGTAGTCCTTGGTGAGCTCATGAACGTCGATGCTGGTCATGACCTCAGCCTGACCCTCGGCCCCCGGTCGCGGCCTCCCCCGCCAGGGTAGGTCGCCTCCCTCTCCCGGGGGAGCCGTCCCCCGGCCTGCCCTGGCACGATTGCAGGATGCGCAGCTTCTTCGCAATGCTGGCCCGACCGGCCACCTACAGTCGATGGCTGCACCTGCTCATTCCGGCCGCGGTGGGCAGTGTGTGGCTGTTCATCTCCCCGACCAGGCCGTGGATGCTGTTCCTCTTCGCGGTACCTGTCGGGCTGCTTCCTGCGGTGCGACTTGCCGAAGGACTCCAGGCCCAATTGCTCCTCCAGCCCGCTCAGAGGGGGCCCGGGGCCCCCATCTCGGCCGGGCCCGCCACGACTTGGACCGACCGATGCCGCACCGTTGTCTGGCTGGAGCTGCGGCTGGTCCTCGGGGCGGTGGCGTGCTTCGCGACGGTCTGGCTGTCGGCGACAGCGGTCGATCTGGTGCGAGGTTCGTTCGGGACGGGCCCGAGCGACGAGTGGCTGGCCCGCGGTGTCCAGCCCGGCTGGTGGTGCGCCCTGCTCGCTCCCCTGCCGATCCTGTTCCTTCTCGGGCTGGTCGTCCTGGGCGGTGAGGTGGTCACGGCAGCAGCCCGGGGACTACTGGGGCCATCGCCTACCGAGCGGATGACGGCGCTGGAGGAGCGCACCGAACAGCTTCTGGAGCGCAATCGGATAGCGCGCGAGCTTCATGATTCGATCGGACATGCGCTGACGGTCGCGGTGGTACAGGCAGGTGCCGCCAGGACAGCGGGCAGCCCGGAGTTCACCGCGCGGGCACTCGCCGCCATCGAGGAGACGGGCCGCAACGCACTGGACGATCTGGAGCGTGTCCTTGGGGTGTTGCGCGAGACCGACGTGCCCGTGAGCGGGCGTCCCACCCTGGTCGAGGCCGACCGGCTGCTGGAGTCCGCACGTGGCTCCGGGGCGAGGATCGACGTGGAGGTGACCGGCGCGCTGGAGCTCGTGCCGGGCCCGGTGTCCCGCGAGGGTTACCGGATTCTGCAGGAATCGCTCACCAATGTGCTGCGTCACGCCGGCGCCGTTCCCGTACGGGTGAGAATCTCCGCGGCGGAGGAAAGGCTGGAGCTGGAGGTGGCCAACCCCCTCGCAGGGGAACCGCGTGGCCCGGGGAGTGGGAACGGACTCAGAGGCATACGGGAGCGGGCCGCCCTGTTGGGTGGCAAGGCCAGCACCGGCCCGTGCGAGGGGGAATGGAGGGTGCACGCGACCCTCCCGCTGGACCGCATACGCTGACCGGATGCCCGTTACCGTTCTTCTGGTCGACGACGAACCTCTGGTACGCGCCGGACTGCGCGTGGTTCTGGAAGCGCAGCCCGACATCGAAGTGGTGGGTGAGGCCGCCGACGGTGCAGCGGTGATTCCCCTGGTGAGCCGGCTCCGGCCGGACGTCGTGGCCATGGATGTACGCATGCCGCTGATGGACGGCATCGAGGCGACGCGGGCGGTGCTGCGAACCGTCGCCGCTCCGCCGAAGATCCTGGTGGTGACCACGTTCGAGAACGACGAGTACGTCTACGAGGCACTGCGCGCGGGCGCCAACGGGTTTCTGCTGAAGCGCGCCCGGCCCGCGGAGGTCGTGCATGCCGTACGGCTGGTCGCGGAAGGCGAGTCTCTGCTCTTCCCCGCTGCTGTCCGGCAGCTCGCCGCCGAGTACGGCTCCGCCAGGGCGCGGGTCGCGATGGACCGGGCGGCACTCACGGACCGCGAGGCGACGGTGCTCCGTCTGATGGCACAAGGTCTGTCCAACGCGGAGATCGCCGGCAAGCTCGTCGTGGGCGTGGAGACGGTCAAGACACATGTCAGCGCCGTGCTCGCGAAGTTGGGAGCCAGGGACCGCACCCAGGCGGTGATCGCCGCCTACGAGTCAGGCTTCGTGACTCCGCGCTGACCGAGGACGGCCTCGGGGCCGCGAACCGGCTCCCAACGCCTCTCTCCGGGTGCTGGTCGCCGAGGTCGGGGGCAGCGAGTACGATCCGGCAGACATGGGCACGACCTGGGAGGACACACGGTGGGCAGGCTGACCGGTGGGGACCCGTCTCTGCTGCGGAGGATCAATTCCGCAGTGGTGCTGCACGCCCTGCGAGGGGCGGATTCGCCCACGCTCACGGACCTCACCCGGATCACTGGCCTGTCGCGTCCCACGGTCGAGGGTGTCGTGGAAGGGCTCATCGGTGCGGGCCTCGTGGTAGAGGCGCTTCCCGACGAGAACGAAACCCGCCGTCAGGGCCGCCCCGCCAGACGGTTCAGGTTCCGTGCAGAGGCGGGGTACCTGCTGGGCATCGAGATCGGCCCGCACCGGATCTCCGCCCTGCTGTCCGGCCTGGACGGCAGGATCGTCTGCGCGGGTTCACGTGACGTCTCCGAGGCCGCGTCCGCGGATGACAGACTCGACCAGGTCAGAGGCATGATCGCCGATGTGCTGCGTCGTGCCGGCGTGCAGCGGAGCAGCCTGCGCGCGGTCGGCGTGGGCAGCCCGGGCATCGTCGAGGCCGACGGGACCGTACGGCTGGGGACGGCGCTGCCGGACTGGACCGGACTCGCGCTCGGCGAGAGGCTGCGGCGCTCGTTCAAGTGCCACGTCCTGGTGGAGAACGACGCCAACGCCGCCGCGGTGGCGGAACACTGGAAGGGAGCGGCGACCGAGTCGGACGACATCGTCTTCGTCCTGGCAGGCTTGAGCCCCGGCGCGGGTGCACTGATCGGCGGTCGTCTGCACCGTGGCTTCGGCGGCGCGGCCGGCGAGATCGGCGCACTGCATCTTCTGGGCCGCGATGTCACACCGGAACACCTGCTGTCCACGACGGACACGCCACTCGTGCCCCTGGACGAGCAGGCCGTCGCCGCCGTTTTCGCCAAGGCCAGGGATGGTGACGCCGGGGCACAGGCCGCGGTCGCTCGCTTCATTCAACGGCTGGTGCATGACGTGGCGGCCCTGGTGCTGGCGCTCGATCCGGAGGTGGTGGTCATCGGCGGGTGGGCCGCGGGCCTGGACGGTGTCCTCGACCCGCTCCGTGACGAGCTCGCCCGCTACTGTCTGCGGCCGCCGAGGGTGGCACTGTCACTCCTTGGAGAGGCGGCTGTCGCCACCGGTGCTCTTCGGCTGGCGCTCGACCACGTGGAGGAACAGCTCTTCGCCGTGGAGGGAACGGTGACGGCCCGCCGCTGAGAGCGACGGGCCGTACGGCCGACACCACGGACGACACTGCAGGACGACATCGCCACGGGCGACCGCGGGCCGACAGGGCCGAGCATCAGGAGGCCTTGCGCTCCTGTTCGGCGTGGCTGATCTCCAGCGCGCCCGAATCCCCGAAGGTGAGCCGGCAGGTGTCGGCCCGGTAGGTGGCGACAGAGACAGCCGCCGTCCCGGCTGCGGCGAGGTACCGGGTGGTGACCACGAGAACGGGGGCACCCGGGAGTCGGTCGAGCTCCTTGGCGTCGTCCGCGCGCGCCGACCCCAGTTCGACCGAGCGGTCCTGGCCGTCGAGGTCAAGGCGGTGCAGTTCCCTCAGGACGCTTCGGGCCCGGACGGGCCCGGACGGCGCTTCGATGGCGGAGAGTTCGGGCACCGACGACGTCGGCACGTACAGAAGCTCTGCCGCCACGGCCTGCCCTTGGGCGACACGGATGCGGCGCACCACGTGCACGAGCCCTCCGGGGTCCGTGTCGAGCATGAGGGCGACGGCGGCCGGAGCCGTCGTGGTCGTGCACTCGGTGGGCTGCCATGCCTCGTCCGTGTCGCCGCCCGCCCAGCCGTGCTGTGCGGTGGCGACGGCCACTCCGACGCGGGGCGGAGCGACGGTGGTGCCGACGCCGCGGCGTCGCTGCAGCCTGCCTTCGAGCTCCAGCTGCTCGAGCGCCTGACGGAGCGTCGCCCTGGCGACACCGAAGCGCGCCGCGAGGTCCCGCTCGTTGGGCAGGACCTCTCCCACCGCGAAGTCCGAGTCGAGTGCCTCACTGAGCACGGTCTTGAGGTGCCAGTACTTCGGCTCCTGCACCGATTCCAGCTGCGTGGTCCCCACCCTGTCCTCCGCATCCGCCCGGTGGCTTGTTTTCCGCGACGTTCTTTATTAAAGGTTCCTGCCTTATCGCTCAGACCTTAGGACGGCGAACCACCTTGGTCAAGACCAATCCTCGCCCCGTAACACAGTGAAACGGTCCACTGCCGCAGAGCGTTCACGGGACGTTCGTACGGCGGCGGTGAGCCCATGCCGCGCGAAGGCCCCCGGGAAGCTCCGCGCAAGCCTCCCGGGGGCAGGGCGGGGCTTTCCGCTCGCACCGCTATTCCGCGGGCACCCCTGCCAGTTTGTCCGGGTTACGAATGAGGTACACGCATCGGATGACCCCGTCTCCGACGTCGGCCTGGGCCACGGTGTCCACCTCGCCGTCGACGCTGAACACCAGAGCGGGACCGCCGTTGAGCTCCAGGATCCGCACCTTCGTGGCGGCTGACCGTTCATGCCCCACAGCGAGGAGGAACCGGCCGACCTTGTCCGCGGTCTCGATGATTCTGCGCGGCGCCTTCGCCTTGCCCCCGCTGTCACTGACCATGCGCACGTCGGGCGCCAGCAGGGCGAGCATCTGCTCCAGGTCCCCACCCGAAGCGGCGACGAGGAAGCGCTCCGTGAGATCGCGCCGCACGGCCGGATCTACGTCGTAGCGCGGTTTGCGCTCCTCCACGTGACGCTTGGCGCGGCCCGCGAGCTGCCTGACCGCCACCTCCGACCGGTCGAGGGTGGTCCCGATCTCCGCGTACGGGAAGCCGAAGGCCTCACGCAGGACGAAAACCGCACGCTCCAACGGGGAGAGGGATTCGAGGACGACGAGTACGGCGAGGGAAACGGAGTCGGCGAGTACCGCGCGTTCCTCGGAATCCGGGACGGCCGGGCCGAATGCGGTGACCACCGGTTCGGGCAGCCAGGGCCCCACGTACGCCTCGCGCCGGGACCGCAGATGCCGCAGACGGTCGATGGCCAGACGGGTGGTGATCCGCACGAGGAAGGCCCGCGGCTCCCGCACGCCTTCATGCTCCGCAGACGACCAGCGCAGCCACGCCTCCTGCACCACGTCCTCGGCATCGGCGACGCGGCCGAGCATGCGGTAGGCGACCCCGGTGAGGAAGGGCCGGTGTTCTTCGAAGAGCTCGGTCACGGTGTCGGCAGTCACTCATCCATCCCAGCCGACGCACCTGAGGGTGTCCAGCGGGAATCGGCACCCGCCCATTGAACTGGAAGCTACCGGACGGTAATCATTGTTGACGAGTCGTCTCGTTCCTTCCTCCCAGCCCAGCAGGTCCGTTCCGAGGAGCAGTATGACCACCACTGTCTCGTTCGCAGTCGACTCTCCTTTCGGTGGTCGCACGGCCGAAGTCGCGTACGAACGAACGGGCGCGGGTGCGCCGTTGGTGCTGCTGCACGGAATCGGTCATCACCGCCAGGCGTGGGATCCGGTCCTTCGCATCCTGGCGGCCGGGCGGGACGTCATAGCTTTGGACCTGCCCGGATTCGGCGCCTCACCTGCGCTGCCTCAGGGGCTTTCCTACGACCTGCGGACGATGGTCCCCCTGCTCGGCTCGCTCTTCGACGCACTCGGCGTGGAACGTCCCCACGTCGCGGGGAACTCACTGGGGGGTCTCCTGGCACTGGAGTTGGGCCGCGAGAAGCTGGCGCGTTCGGTGACGGCCTTCTCCCCCGCGGGTTTCTGGACGCTGAGCGAGCGTCGTTATGCCTTCGGAGTGCTGCGGGCGATGCGCGGGGCGGCTCTCTCGATGCCGATGCCACTGATCGAGCGGCTCTCGAGGAGCTCGCCCGGTCGTACAGCGCTGACCAGCACCATCTACGCCCGGCCCGGGCGCCGTTCACCCGACGCGGTGGTGTCGGAGACCGTGGCCCTGCGCGAAGCGACCGGATTCCGGCAGACCCTCGAGGCCGGCCTGACCGTCGCCTTCACCGATGACGTGCCGGACCTCCCCGTCAGCATCGCCTGGGGCAGCAAGGACCGCCTGCTCCCGCGTCGCCAGGGAGTGAGGGCCAAGCATGTGGTTCCGGGGGCACGGCTCGTCCGGCTCCCGGGTTGCGGCCACGTCCCGATGAACGACGACCCCGCCGCCGTCGCCCGGGTCATCCTCGACACGAGCCGCTGACACACCGTCGCCCGGGTCGTCCCCGACACGAGCCGCTGACACAAGCACTCCGGCCGAACACGTCGCGGCGACCGGTCAGCGGGATCGCCGCGCGTCCGCACGTCATCGCCCGACGGCCCGAACGGTACGTTCCACAGGACGGGTCACCGCGGCGGGCGGCGCCGCCGGTAGGGCCCTGCGCCCGCTGAGCCACCACCCGGCGGGCGGCTCCGAGAACGGCTCGGTCCGTCCGGTGCCCGGTCACGCACGGCCGGCACTCCCCCGCGCGCACGGGTCCGCCTCTTGGCCGAGGCGGTCCGCGGGAGACCTGCCGACCGCGGCCCGGCGGTCCGGTTCGCGTGTCGGGGGTGGGTCGGGGTGGTGAGTGACGGCGGTCGTGGCCACCCCTCACAAGCTGTGCCGAGGACGGGCGCCTTTCGTGACCTGGGGGCGAACCGACCGGTTGTTCATCTGCGGTTGGCGTGCCCGCCTCCGCCGGGGGCTAGGTATGGGTGCGCACCCAGCTCCGTGGAACCCCGCTGTCCCGGCAGCCCTCTCGCCTCTGGAGGCGCATCGATGTCGAACCGCCCGCTCGTCCCTGCCCCGGGCCGCCGCACCGTTCTGCGCGGTTCGCTCCTGGCTTCGGTCGCGGTCGCGGTGCCCGGGGCGGTCAGCAGCGCCCCCGCCTTCGCGCTGTCGGGCCGGCCGAGCGCGTCCTGGGGCGTACAGGTCGGTGATGTGACGGCGTCGTCGGCCCTGGTGTGGGTGCGTTCGGACCGCCCTGCCCGGATGGTGGTGGAGACGTCCGCGACGGAGTCGTTCCGCCGCTCCCGCATGTGGCACGGCCCGCTGATCGGCGCCCGTACGGACTTCACCGGCACGGTCCCGCTGCACGGGCTGCCGGCCGGGGAGCAGATTCACTACCGCGTCACGCCGGCGGACCCGGACGATCCGCGGCGTACGGGCAGGCCCGTGTACGGAACCTTCCGCACCGCTCCGGCAGGCCGCCGTTACGGGGTGCGGTTCCTCTGGTCCGGCGACATCGCAGGGCAGGGCTGGGGCATCAACCCCGATATCGGCGGCTACCGGGTGTACGACGAGATGCGTCGCCTGGACCCGGACTTCTTCCTGTGCAGCGGCGACAACATCTACGCCGACGGGGTGCTCGAGCCCAGCGTGACGCTGCCCGACGGGCGGATCTGGCGCAACGTCACGACCTCCGAGAAGTCGAAGGTCGCCGAGACCCTGGACGAGTACCGCGGGAACTTCCGGTACAACCTGCTCGACGACAACTTGCGGGCGTTCAACGCGCAGGTTCCCTCCGTCGTCCAGTGGGACGACCACGAAGTACGCAACAACTGGTATCCGGGGCAGATCCTCGACGACGCCCGCTACACCGAGAAGAACGTGGATCTGCTCGCGGCGCGGTCGATGCGGGCCTTCCGCGAGTACTTCCCGGTGCCCACTCTGCAGGGGTCTTCGAACCAGAGGCGCATGCACCGCGTGGTGCGGCACGGTCCCCTGCTCGATGTGTTCGTGCTGGACATGAGGTCCTTCCGCAACGCCAACTCCCCCGGCCGGCAGCCCGACGACACCATCGGCATCCTCGGCGCCGAGCAGTTGGGCCGGCTCAAGCGGGAGCTCTCGCAGTCACGTGCGGTGTGGAAGGTGATCGCCGCCGACATGCCGCTTGGGCTGGTGGTCCCGGACGGGGCCACGGACTTCGAGGCTGTCGCGCAGGGCGATCCGGGCGCACCGCTGGGTCGGGAGCTGCAGATCGCCGAACTGCTGCGGCACATCAAGCACCGGCGCATCACCGGCACCGTCTGGCTGACGGCGGACGTGCACTACACCTCCGCCCAGCACTACGCCCCCGAGCGCGCGGCGTTCAAGGACTTCGCGCCCTTCTGGGAGTTCGTCTCGGGCCCGCTGGCCGCGGGCGGCTTCCCCGCCAACGCGCTGGACGGAACGTTCGGCCCGGAGCGGGTCTTCGTCAGGGCTCCGGACCGGGCGAACGTGTCCCCCATGGAGTCGCCTCAGTTCTTCGGAGAGGTCGGCATCGACGGCGGAAGCGGGGAGCTGACCGTGCGCCTGCGGGCGCAGGGCGGCACGGTCCTGTTCAGCAAGGTGCTGCAGCCGGGACGCACCGGGCAGTGACACACGAAAACGCATGGAAGGCGACCGGATCCACACGTAACCCATCAGTCACAACGCGTTCGTGATCAGGCAACACCGTTCGGTCACAGTGAAGACATGACTGATGTGACATCCGCGAAGAGTGCCCGCCGTCCGCATCACTGGCGGCGGGACCTGATCGAGCTGGCCGCGCTCTTCACTGCGGTCGCCGTGGCCGACGCGATCGCCAATCTGATCGGACACCAGCCCGACGGCCCCTATCTGCTCATCGCCTCGGCCGTGGCCCTTGTCGCCACGGCCGCGTTCCACACCTGGTGGGCACGACGGCACAGTCACGCACCACCCCCGGATACCGGCGCCGCGCCGGAGATCATCTCCGCCGGTGCCGGTGCCGCCCCGGAGGAGGCCGTCGAAACGGTGCTGTGGCGGATGCGGACGACCGTGAAGGATGCCCCCGGCGCTCTCGCCGCCCTCTGCATCGCCCTTGCCCGTCACCGGATCGACATCCTCACCCTGCAGACCCACCCGCTGGCCGACGGCACCGTCGACGAGTTCCTCCTGCGTGCGCCCGCGGCGCTTCCCGCCCAGCAGCTCACCCGGGAGATCGCCGCCGCCGGCGGTTCCGCCACCTGGATCGAGCGCGCGGACGCCCACGACCTGGTGGACACCCCCACCCGGGTACTCGGCCTCGCCACCCACACGGCACTGGACGCGGCCGAGCTGCCTCTGGCCCTGCGGCAACTCCTGGGCCGGTGCACCATCCACTCGCTGCCCGCCCGGTCGATCACCGGCCGGCCCACGGGGGAGACCGCCCCCGTGGAAGGTGTCCTGGAGGACACCGTGATGCGGCTGCGCGACCCCTCGGGGGGTGTCATCACCGTCGAGCGCCCCTACCTCCCCTTCACCCCGACGGAGTTCGCCCGGGCCCGTGCCCTGGTCGAACTCGACGCACGGCTCGGCCCGCGCGTGCCGAGCAGTGAGGACGTCCTCACCCTGCCCGAGGGCAACGAGATCACCGTGCGCCGTGCCGACGGCGGTGACCTCGACGCCGCCCTCGCCATGCACGGCCGCTGCTCCGAACGCACCCTCGGCCTGCGTTACCACGGCCCGGTCCGTGACGCCGACCGCTATCTGGACCACCTGCTGAGTCCCCGTTTCGGCCGTACGCTCGCCGTGCAGACGGCCTCCGGCCGGCTGGTGGCACTCGGCCATCTGCTCTGGGACGGGGACGAGACCGAAGTCGCCCTCCTCGTGGAGGACGACTGGCAGCGCCGCGGTGTCGGCGCCGAACTCCTCGGCCGTCTGGTGGGTCTGGCCGTGGAAGCCGGCTGCGAGAGCGTGTACGCGGTGACGCAGGCCCACAACACGGGCATGGTCGCCGCCATGCGGGCGCTCTCGCTGCCTCTCGACTACCAGATCGAGGAAGGCACCCTGGTCGTCACCGCACGGCTGGCCGCGGCTCCTGCCCAGCGGTTCGACCGGTCGTCGACGGAGCGGGGGACGGGACCGACGACGGAGCCGGTGAGCCGCTCCGAAGCACCCCCGACGCCCCGGCCGCTTCCCCGGACCGAGCCGGCGGATCAGCGCTGAGCGCCTGACACAGGTCCGCCCAGATGTCCTCGACGTCCTCCAGGCCGACCGACATGCGCAGCAGCCGGTCGCCGACACCCGCGGCTCTCCGGTCTCCCTCACCCACGATGCGGTGGCTGATGGAGGCCGGATGCTGGATGAGCGTGTCCACACTGCCGAGGCTCACGGCGGGCGTGATCAGCCGGACTCCCGCGATGATCCTGTGGGGGTCCCCGAACACCTCGAAGGACACCATCGCGCCGCCCACCTCCGGGTAGTGCACCCGCGCGACGCGGGGGTCCGCCGAGAGTCTGCGGGCCAGTTCCGCAGCCGCGGCCGACGCCGCCCGCACCCGTACCGGCAGCGTGGAGAGGCCGCGGAGCAGCAGGTAGCCGGCCAGGGGATGCAGCACGCCCCCGGTGGCGAACCGCACCTGCCGCAGGGTGCCGGCGAACTCCTCGTCACAGGCGACGACGCCGCCCATCACGTCACCGTGGCCGCCGAGGTATTTGGTGGCGCTGTGCAGCACGATCCGGGCGCCGAGCTCCAGGGGCCGCTGCAGCACGGGCGTGGCGAACGTGTTGTCCACCAGGAGGGGCACAGAGCCGCAGGAGTGAGCCACGGCCCGGATGTCGATCTCGGTGAGCGTCGGGTTGGCGGGCGTCTCGACCATCACCAGACCGGTGTCCGGCCGGATCGCCTCGGCGATGCCGGCAGGATCCGTCCAGGTCACCTCCGTGCCCAGCAGCCCGGCGCCCAGGAGATGGTCGCTGCAGCCGTACAGCGGCCGCACGGCGACCACATGACGCAGCCCGATGCTCGCGCGGGCCAGCAGGACGGCGGTGAGCGCCGCCATGCCGCTGGCGAAGGCGACCGCGCTCCCCGCGCCTTCCAGCCGGGCCAGCGCGGTCTCGAAGCGTGCGGTCGTCGGGTTGTCCAGCCGCGCGTACACGGGCGGCCCGTCGGGCCTGGCTCCCGTGGCGGCGAAGGCGTCGATACGCGCGGCCTCGCCCAAGGAGTCGTACGAGGGATAGGTGGTGGACAGATCGATCGGTGCGGCGTGCAGGCCGAGAGGGGCGAGATCGTCGCGTCCGGCGTGCACGGCTTCGGTGGCAAGCGCCCTGGACCGGAGGGGTGGCCGGGTCGTGAGCGAGGAGGCTTCGGTGTCCATGTCACCAGACTGAACAGACGCCGGACGATGACGGGCTCAGGCCGTGCTACGTTCGCCGGATGCCCGAATCCGTCGCTCTAGATCCGGTTGATCTCCACATTCTGCGTCTCCTGCAGAACGATGCTCGGACCACGTACCGGGAGCTAGCCGCGGAAGTCGGAGTGGCCCCGTCCACATGCCTGGACCGGGTGGCACGGCTACGCCGGTCCGGTGTGATCCTCGGGCATCGGCTGCAGCTCGACCCCGCGAGGCTCGGCCGCGGTCTGGAGGCGCTCCTTCTGGTCCAGGTCCGGCCGCACCGCAGGGAGCTCATCGGCCCGTTCGTCGAACGGATCCGGGCGTTGGCCGAGTCCCGGGCCCTCTTCCACCTCACCGGGCCCGACGACTATCTGGTGCATGTGGCCGTCGCCGACCCGACGGATCTGCAGCGCCTCGTGCTGGACGAGTTCACCTCGCGCCGCGAGGTGGCACGGGTGGAGACCCGGCTGATCTTCCAGCAGTGGGAGTGCGGCCCACTGATGCCGCCCACGTCCGGCAGGCGCAACCCTGCCGAGACGCCGGAGACACGCCCGGGGCCCACGGCACCCTGAAGGATCTTCCTCCGGCCGAAGTCCTCTTCCCCGTGACGCGAAGGCCCTCGTCGTACGAGGATGTCGGCATGCCAGACACATCGAGCAGCCCACTGCCGCGCCAGGTCGCCGACGCCTACGTCGACGCGTACATCGAACTCGACCCGATCACCGGTACCTATCTCGGTGTAGCGGAAAGCTCCCGCAGGCTGCCCGATTTCTCGCCGGCGGGTCAGGCCGCCATGGCCGCGCTCATCCGGAGCACCCTCGTGGAGCTCGACTCCGCGGAGGGGGTGCCGGGCGCGGACTCCGACGAGGAGCGGCGTTGCGCGCGACTGCTGCGCGAACGCCTGACGGCCGAACTCGCCGTGCACGAGGCCGAGGAGGGCCTGCGGGCCGTCTCGAACATCCGCTCCCCGGCGCACAGTCTCCGTGACGTGTTCTCGGCGACACCGACGGCGACGGACGAGGACTGGGCCGCGATCGTGGACCGCCTGCGTGCGGTTCCCGCCGCGCTGGAGGGCTATCGTGCCTCGCTCGCGCTCGGTCTGGAGCGCAAGCTGTACGGCGGACCGCGCCCGGCTGCGACGTTCATCGGTCAGCTGGGGACCTGGGCGGGGGAGGAAGGTCCGGGCTTCTTCCAGGAGTTCGTGGCCGAGGGACCCGGATCACTGCGCGGGGAACTGGACGAGGCAGCAGGTCTGGCCGCCGGGTCCCTGGTCTCGTTGCGGGACTGGATGCGGGACGTGTACGCCCCGGCGATCCAGGGCGCGCCCGACACCGTCGGGCGCGAGCGCTACGCGCGCTGGTCACGCCGGTTCAACGGCACGGATCTGGATCTCGACGAGGCGTACGCGTACGGCTGGTCCGAGTACCGCCGGCTGCTGGCCGAGATGCGGACCGAGGCGGACAAGGTCCTCCCGGGCGCGGGCCCTTGGGAGGCACTCGCCCACCTCGATGTGCACGGCAAGCACATCGAGGGCGTGGACGAGGTCCGCGTCTGGCTCCAGAGGCTGATGGACGAGGCCATCGAGGCGCTCGACGGCACGCATTTCGAACTCGCCGAGCGGGTGCGGAAGGTGGAGTCCCGGATCGCTCCGGCGGGGGGCGCGGCAGCGCCGTACTACACCGGGCCGTCGGAGGACTTCTCGCGGCCCGGCCGCACCTGGCTCCCCACCATGGGAGAGACCCGCTTCCCCGTCTACGACCTGGTGTCGACCTGGTACCACGAGGGCGTACCCGGCCATCACCTGCAGATCGCCCAGTGGAAGCACGTCTCCGACAGCCTCTCGCGCTACCAGGCGTCACTCGGTCAGGTCAGCGCCAACGCCGAGGGCTGGGCGCTGTACGCGGAACGGCTCATGGACGAACTGGGCTTCCTGCCGGACGCGGAGCGGCGTCTCGGCTATCTGGACGCGCAGATGATGCGCGCCTGTCGGGTCATCGTCGACATCGGCATGCACCTGGAACTGGAGATCCCCGCGGACTCTCCGTTCCATCCGGGCGAACGGTGGACACCGGCTCTGGCCGAGGAGTTCTTCGGTAGTCACAGCGGCCGTCCCGCCGACTTCGTGGAGAGCGAGCTGACCCGCTACCTGTCGATGCCGGGGCAGGCCATCGGCTACAAGCTGGGCGAGCGTGCCTGGCTGCTGGGCAGGGAGAACGCGCGGAAGGCCCACGGCGACGCGTTCGATCTCAAGGCCTGGCACATGGCCGCCCTGTCCCAGGGGTCACTGGGCCTGGACGACCTGGTCGACGAACTGTCCAGGCTCTGACCCGTGCGGCGCCGGGGCCGGTGCGCACCGCCCCGGCCCGGCCTCGCCCCCTGTCCCCCTGCCCCCTGTCCCCGCCGACGGCCCGAAGGACGGCTTCCGTATGTCTGTGCAGGGCTTGCTTTTCTGCTGCGATCCGCTGCGTACGCGGCACCCCGACCCCGGCTTCGCGCATGAGGCCGCTGCGGCCCGGCGGGTCGGGGCACAGGTCGCCCTGGTCGATCATGATGCGTTGCTCGCCGGGGACCCGGAGGCGGCCGTCGGCCGGGTGCGCCGGGACTCGGGGCCGTACTGGTACCGGGGCTGGATGATCCCCTCCGCCCGCTACGCGGAACTGGAGCGCGCTCTCGCCGCACGCGGCTGTTCGCTGCTCACCGACGCGTCCGCGTACCGCACCGCTCATGAACTCCCCGGCTGGTACGAGGCGTTCGCCGGACTCACCCCGCGCAGCGTATGGCGCGCCCTGTCCGCGGGAGAGGTGCTGCCGGATGCCTCGGTCTGGTCGGACCTCGCCGGGCCGCTCGGTTCCGGCCCCGGGATCGTCAAGGACTTCGTGAAGTCCCGCAAGCACGAATGGCATGAGGCGTGCTTCGTACCGGACCTGGGAGACAGGGTCCGGCTCGCCACCGTCGTGGGCCGGCTCGTCGAGCTGCAGGGAGACTTCCTGGCCGGCGGAGTGGTGCTGCGCGCGTTCGAGCCGTTCGTGCCCGGCGGTGAGGCGCGGGTGTGGTGGGTCGACGGCGAGGCCGTGCGGGTGACAGCTCATCCGGACACGCCGGGCCGGCCGGAAACTCCCTGCCTCGACGCCGTCGGCGAGGCCGTGCGCACGCTCGGCTGCCGGTGGGTGAGCACCGACATGGCGCTGCGTGAGGACGGGGTGTGGCGGGTGGTGGAGGTCGGGGACGGTCAGGTCACCGGCCTGCCCGCCGGTGACGACGGCGAAAGCCTGTTCAGCGCGCTCCTGGGGACCTGAGCCCGCCGGGGTCTCGCACGGCCCCGGGCGTCCGTGGGCCGCCGGGTCAGCCACGGACACGACGCCGGAGGTCGTGGAGGACCACCATGTGCCCCGGGACGGCTTCTTGGTCCTGAAGGTGCACGCGAGGTCGACGCGCCACCTGGAGGAGGTGACGGGCAGGACCGGCACTCTCGGCTCCGTGACCAGCGGGGTCGTCCACTCCTCGTCCCTCCCCCCGTCGGGCGGTCAGCCGCTGAGCGTCCCGGCAGCCCGGTGGACGACCGCCGAACCGTGCCGTTCCTTCACGACCTCCAGCTGAGCCGGGATACGACGGCGCAGGTCGGCCACGTGGCTGACGATCCCGACGCTCCGGTCGCGCTCGCGCAGCGAGTCCAGGACGTCGAGCACCTCGTCCAGGGTCTGGTCGTCCAGGCTGCCGAAGCCCTCGTCGATGAAGAGCGTGTCCAGACGTACGCCGCCCGCCTCGTCCGTCACCACGTCGGCCAGGCCCAGCGCCAGTGCGAGCGACGCGAAGAACGTCTCCCCTCCGGACAGCGTGGCCGTGTCGCGCTCCCGGCCCGTCCAGGAGTCGACGACGTGCAGGCCGAGACCGGCCCTGCGCCCGCCACTGCGTTCGTCGGAGTGGACCAGGGTGTAACGGCCGGACGACATCCGCTGGAGGCGGGCCGTCGCCGCGGCTGCCACCTGTTCGAGGCGGGCCGCCAGCACGTACGCCTCCAGACGCATCTTCCGCTCGTTGTCCGCGGAGGTGCCCGCTGTCAGCCCGGCGAGACGGGCCACTCTCTCGTACTCCTGGCGCAGTGGCCCCAGGGCGCGCACCTCGTCCTCGGCGAGGCGCGAGAGCCGGCCGAGCTCCGCGCAGCGCTCCTGCGCGGCGGCGTGTACGGCGGCGCCGTCGCGCAACGCCTCGACGGAAAGGTCGTACGCCGCCTGTGCCGCATCCGGCTCCGCGGCCGGCCGCTCGGACGCGGCCCGCGCGTCCTCCTCGGCGAGCCGGTCGGCGACGGTGGCGGCCTCCGTCTGCCAGCCGTCGATACGGTGCTGCAACTCCCGCTGCGCGGTGTCGTCCAGGAGCTTCGCGGCGGCGGCCTGCGGCGTGTCGAATCCGGCCCGGAAGGCAGCGTCGGCAAGCCTCCCGTCGGCCTCCTTGAGGCGCTCGGCCGCGTGCTGCTCGGCGCGGAGCGCCTCGGCGGCGTCGGCCAGCAGGAAGACACGGCGCTCCAGCAGCGCGGCATGCTCGGCCACGGAGGCACTGGCACCACGGGCCTTCAGCAACTCGGCCTCCAGCGCCGACTGTTCGCGGTCGAGCGCTTCGCGCTGCGAGGTGCGCCCAGCAGCGCGCCGCTCCGCCTGCTGCCGGTCCTCGAGCCGGCCGGCGTGCTCGCGCTCGGCGGCGGCGAGTGCCTCCCTGGCCGCATGCGTTCCCGCGGCCACCCGGTGCGCCTCGGTGTGCTCCCGGGTCAGGCGGTCGACGACCGAGCGCAGTTCGGCGACACCGGCTGCGGTCCGGTCCGTCGGTCCGGGCGCGCCTGCGCCGTCCTGTGGATCCGCCGCCTCGGCCCGCGCCCCCGCGAGGCGTTCGCGCAGGACGCCGAGCTCGCTCTCCGCCTGTGCCCGGGCCCGGTCGGCCCGCTGGTGGGCGGCGAGCGCCGCCTCCTCCGTGGCCCGGTCCACATGGCCGTCCTCCGCACGGGCCGGCGCCGGGTGCTCAGCCGAGCCGCACACCGCACAGGCGACCCCGTCGACGAGCTGACCGGCCAGTTCCGCGGCGACGCCGCGCAGCCGCTGCTCCCTGAGCGTCAGCCACTTCTCGTGCGCGTCCACCGCACGCTCGCGTGCGGTGGTGAGGACCGCAGCCGCCGTCTCCTCCTGCGCGCCGAGGGCGTCGCGCCGGCGTGCCGCCTCCAGCCTCCTGCGGGCCGGGTCGAGCCGGCCGGCCAACTGCTCCGCGCGGGTCGCGGCGTCCTGTGCCGTCTCGATGCGGTCCCTGAGGCTCCGGCGGGTGGCGTCCCATCCGGCCAGCCATTGCGCCGCCTCGTGGATCGTGTCGTCGTCGGAGCGGGACTGCCTCTCCAGACCGGCCCGTTCGGCGTCGATCTCCCCGCTGCGCCGCTCGGCACGGCGTGCGGCGTCGAGAGCGCCCAGCTCCGCCCGGAGCCCTCGCTCCAAGCCGGCCAGCTGTTCGGAGCCCGCTTCGGCCAGTTCGGGAGGCAGGCCGGCTCGTGACCGCTCACGCTCCGTGACAGCCGTGCGGTGGGCGCGCTCGGTTTCCTCCCGCAGCTCGAGCGCCGGGGCGACCAGGTCCGCCTTGCGCGCACGGGACAGCTGGTCGTGGCAGCGGTCGCGTTCCGCACGTCGGGCCTCCAGCCCGGCGGCTCGGCGGCGGGTCTCCTCGTACCGCTGCTGGAGCCGGGCCAGTTCGCGTTCGGCCTCGAACGCGTGGCGTGCGGACGCGTTCCGGCCTTCGGCCGCAGCGAGGACGCACCGGGCGATGTCCAGCCGTTCGCGGGCTCCGCCGCGTGCGAGGGCGGCCCATTCCAGGACCCCCTCGGCGAGACCGGGTTCACCGGGCCGATCCTCGGGCGGTGCCGCCTCGTCCGCCGCCGGACCGGCCGCCTGCGCGATGCGCTGGGCCAGGGCGAGGATCTGCTCGTCCGCCGTCCTGACCCGGGCTTCGGCCGCCCGCCGCAGGTCGGCCAGGCGCTCCTCCACGGCCGCGAAGCGACGGGTGTCGAAGAGCCGGCCGAGCAGCTTGCCGCGCGCCTCCGCGTCGGCGCGCAGGAACCGCGCGAAGTCGCCCTGCGGCAGCAGCACCACCTGGCAGAACTGATCCCGGCTCATCCCGATGAGCCCGCCGATCTCCTCACCGATCTCCTGGTGGGAGCGGCTGAGCGCCTTCCAGCCGTGCTCGGGGTCGTGTTCACGCAGCCAGCTCTGCGCCTTCTCGGTCGTGAAACCACCGCCCCTCTTCTTGGGGCGGGGCTGGGCGGGACGCCTGGTGACTTCGAGGCGGCGCCCTCCGACGGTCAGCTCCAGACACACCTCGGTCGGGCGGTCCACCGGGGCGTGGTCGCTGCGCAGTGAGGTGCCGGGGCTCTGCCGGGCACCGGGCACCGCCCCGTACAGGCCGTAGCAGACGGCGTCGAGGACGGATGTCTTGCCTGCGCCGGTGGGGCCGTGCAGCAGGAATATCCCCGCGGAGGACAGTGCGTCGAAGTCGACTTCCTGAGAGGCCCCGAAGGGTCCGAAGGCGGTCAGAGTGAGTTTGTGCAGCCTCATCGGGACACCTCGTTCACTCCGTCGCCGACCCGTACGTCGTCGAAGGCGGCGCGCAGCACCGTCCGCTCCTGCGCGCTGGGTCCGCTTCCGCCGCGCACGTGGGCCACGAAGTCCTCCGCCACCTGCTGGTCGTCACGCCCCTTGAGCCGCTGGGCGTACGACGCGAGGGGATCCCCGGGGGCACGCTCGGGGTCGAAGACCAGGCTGAGGGTGTGCGGGAAACGCTCCAGCAGTCGGGCCATCGGTTCGTCCGGCCTCGCCGGGTCGGTGAGGGTCGCCTCGACCCACGAGTCCCGGTGACGGACGAGGGCCGGGTCCTCCAGCAGCGTGTCCAGGCGTCCGCGGAGCCGTGCCAGCGGGCGCGGCACCGGGCAGTCGACGCGCTCGGCGACGATGCCTCCGCCAGGGCCGAGGTCGATCAGCCACATCGTCTTGCGGTGCGTGTGCTCCGAGAACGAGTACGCGAGCGGGGAGCCCGAGTAACGCACCCGGTCCGTGACCTTCTGGCAGCCGTGCAGATGGCCGAGGGCCACGTAGTCGACGCAGTCGAAGACGCCCGCGGGGACGGCGGCGACACCGCCGACCGTGATGTCGCGTTCGCTGTCGCTGGGTTCACCGCCCGCCACGAACGCATGGGCGAGCACGACGGAGCGGGTGCCGTCCGGCCGGGAGGCGAGATCGGCCCGTACGCGGCCCATGGCCGCCGTGAGGACGGCTTCGTGCCCTGCTCCCGACGCACCGAGGGTCTCCCTGACGAGGGCCGGCTCCAGGTAGGGGAGCCCGTAGAAGGCCACCTCCCCGTGCGTGTCGTGCAGAAGGACCGGAGTGGCGCACTCGCCGGGGTCGGTACGCAGGTGGATCCCGGCCCGTGCGATCAACCCGGCGCCGACTCCGAGCCTGCGGGCCGAGTCGTGGTTTCCCGAGATCATGACGGTCGGTACTCCGGCGGCGGCGAGCCGGTGCAGTGCGTCGTCGAACAGTTGGACGGCAGACAGCGGCGGCACGGCCCGGTCGTAGACGTCCCCCGCCACGACGACCACGTCGACGGCGTGCTCCCGCACCGTCTCGACGAGGTGGTCGAGGTAGGCGGCCTGGGCGTCGAGCATCGAAACGCGGTGGAGCGAGCGCCCCAGGTGCCAGTCCGAGGTGTGCAGAATCCTCACGACATCACTCCGACGGCTGCGACCTGCATGTTCCACTACCTCCGCCCCCGGGACCGGACCGGCCCGGCACCCCACCCGCCACGGTTCTCCGCAGCCGGCTCGACCACGCTAATGCCGCGCGCTCCCGGATCCCTCATCCGCCTCTGACTTCGCCGTACGCCTCGCCGCCCAGTTCGAGCGTCGCGGAGCCCGCGGTGGCATCGGCGAGCCAGGAGCTGAACCCGTCGACGTCGGCTTCCGGCAGCCCGACAGCGATGGTCACCGCCTCCGCGTAGGTCACGTCGTGAACAGCACGGCCCGTGGCCCGCAGGTCGTTCTCCAGCTTGCCCGCCCGCTGGTGGTCCACGGTGACCGTGGCGAGGCGGTACCGGTGGCGGGTGCTCGTGCCCAGCGCGTCGAGGGCTTCACCCACGGCTCCTCCGTACGCCCGGATCAGTCCGCCCGCGCCGAGCTTGACGCCGCCGAAGTAGCGGGTGACGACGGCCACGGCGTACCGCACCTCCCGGCGCATGAGCATCTGCAGCATGGGGAGGCCCGCCGTCCCGCCGGGCTCCCCGTCGTCGCCGGCCTTCTGCACGGAGGCGTCGGCGCCGATGACGTAGGCGAAGCAGTTGTGGTTGGCGGAGGGGTGTTCCTTGCGGACGCGCGCGATGAACTCCTGCGCCTCCTGTTCGGTGGCGGCTGGGGCGAGCGCGCAGAGGAAACGCGACCGGTTGATCTCGGTCTCGTGCACGCCCGCGCGGGCGACTGTCCGGTACTGCTCCTGCATCGGTCCACCCTATGCGCCGGTCCGTCCCGCGCTCTTCACTCCTTCGTGGGGAATGGCCGGGCGGGGCCGTCCGTTGTCAGGGCATGTACGCAGACGATGAGACGGTTCGCAGGATCCTTCAGGACACGGGCGACACCTGGGCGGTGGTGGGCCTGTCCGGCAACCGCTCCCGCGCGGCCTACGGGGTGGCCGAGGTCCTCCAGCGCTTCGGCAAGAAGGTGGTGCCCGTCCACCCCAAGGCGGAGCCGGTCCACGGCGAGCAGGGATACGCGTCGCTCGCGGACATACCCTTCCCGGTCGATGTGGTGGACGTCTTCGTCAACAGCGACCTGGCGGGTGGTGTCGCGGACGACGCGGTGGCGGTCGGCGCCAGGGCGGTCTGGTTCCAGCTCGGCGTGATCGACGAGGACGCGTACGAGCGCACGCGCGCGGCGGGTCTCGCCATGGTGATGGACCGCTGCCCGGCGATCGAGATACCCCGCCTCGCGCCGCAACGGTGACCGGCGGCGCCTTCGGTCCTGCCTCATTCGCCGAAGACCTCTGCGCGCGGTCCCGCCTTCCGCGCAGGCCGGAAGACGTGGTGTCGCACGGAGGCTCCGGCGGGGAGAATGTCCGCTGTGACTCAGCATCTCCTCCTCGCCGGTGAGCGCACCGCCACGCAGCTGTGCGAGCTCGGCGTGCGTCGGGGCGGCGTCCTGCTGGTGCACGCCTCGATGCGCTCCGTGGGCGAGGACGCCGGGCGCGTGGCCGACGCGCTCTGCCGGGTGCTGGGACCGGAGGGAACGCTGGCGGTCCCCACCTTCACCCCGGAGAATTCCGACACCTCGCGCTCCCACCAGGACCATGTCCGCGGCCTGAGCGACGAGGCCCGCGAGGCGGTGCGTGCGGCGATGCCCGCGTTCGACCCGGCGGTCACTCCCGCGCCCTCGATGGGCGCACTCTCCGAGACGGTGCGGCTGACCCCGGGTGCGCGGCGCAGCGCACACCCGCAGACCTCGTTCGCCGCGCTCGGACCGGGAGCCCAGAAGCTGCTCGCGGACCACCGCCAGGACTGCCATCTGGGCGAGGACTCCCCCCTGGCCCGGCTGTACGAGGCCGACGCCCAGATCCTGCTGCTGGGTACGGGCTTCGACAGCTGCACCGCCTTCCACCTCGCGGAGTACCGCCTGCCTTCGCCGCCCCGCCGCGTTTACCGCTGCGTGGTGTCGTCGGAAGGCGGACGGCGCTGGTGGGAGTACGAGGACATCGCTCTGGACGACAGCGACTTCGCCGCGCTCGGGAACGACTTCGTCCGTACGCGTACCGGAGCGACCGGCAATGTCGCGGTCGGCACCGGAACGGTCGGTATCGGCCGGGTGGGCGCCGCGCGAAGCCACCTGTTCCCCCTCCGCGCCGCTGTGGACTTCGCCGCGGGATGGCTCGCGAAGCATCGGGCCGGAGGCTGCTGAGCGGTCCGCGCCGGGCCGTTCCTCAGGTCCCGAGGCGTTCCGGCGCACCCCTCCCGGCAGGATGCCGGAGCCCTGTCGGGGATGATCAGGCCACTTCCTGACCCACCGCGGCGGGATCCATCATCAGGGGGGACCCTGAACGCACGTCGATCACGCCGACAGCCCGAGCGGACCGCTCACCTGCCTTCCCGGCGGACCGGCGGGATCGACACGGCCATGGTCAGATCAGCGGGCTCGGGGCCGTCGTTGCGGTAGCCGTGCGGCACATGGGCTTCGAACGTCGCAGAGGTTCCGGCGGGCACCGCGTGGACTTCGCCGTCGACGACCAGGGACAGGACACCCGCTGTGACGTGGAGGAGCTCCACGGTTCCCTCGGGGTGCGGGTCGGAGGCGCTGCTGTCGCCCGGCATCAGATGCCAGGACCAGAGCTCGATGGGCCCCCTGGCCTCCGTACCCACCAGGAGCGTGTTCGAGCTGCCCGCCTCCGTCGACCACATGCGCACCGCCTGACTCTCGGGAACGAGCCGCACCTGGGATCCCTGCTCGTAGTCGAGCAGCGTGGTGATGCTGACGCCCAGTGCGTCGGCGAGCTTGACGGTGGTGCCGACGCTCGGGTTCGTACGCGCCTGCTCGATCTGGATGATCATGCCGCGGCTGACGCCCGCTCGGGCCGCCAGAGCGTCCAGGGTGAAGCCGCGCTCACCTCGCCACCGCTTGAGGTTCCGCGCGAGCGACTGGGTGAGCTGATCGAGGTCAGACACGTTCCGTCCAGGATGAGGGATGGCAGAGTCACGGATGTCGCACTACGCCATGGCGTACCCGACCGACACCGCACTGTACTGCGAGCCGTCCGACGACCGCACCGTTCGCCCTGGCCACGACCCTGCTGCGGGTTTGGGCCGATCCCGGCGGCGGACCGATGACCCGGCGCACGCCCCACCCACACCGCGGTGGGCCGTGCCGCATCGCGTATCCGCGGCCCCCGATGTGGTCATGATCGCGACCGGAGCAGCGAGTGAGGACGGCACGGCCCCGTCACCGTGCCGAGCCGCAGGCCGGGGGGTACCGCAGGGGGCCGGCCCCGGAAGCGGTCAGCTCCCGTCGGCCGGGTCCTCCAGCAGCCGGGCCACCGCGGCCAGCTGCTCGGGCGTGACGCCTTCGGGGATCGGCACCGGTGCGGGCGTGCGCAGCGGTGGCTGCCAGCCCGCCTCAGGATCCCAGCTCCGCACCACCCGGGCAGGCGCCCCTGCCACCACGGCGTGGTCGGGGACCTCTCCCCGCACGACGGCACCCGCCGCGACCACCACGTTGCGGCCGAGCCTGGCCCCCGGGAGGATCACCGCTCCGGTGCCGATCCAGCATCCGGGCCCGATCACGACCGGCTCCATGCGCGGCCACTGCTTGCCGACCGGCTCGTCGGGATCGTCGTAACTGTGGTTGGTCGAGGTGATGTAGACGTACGGACCGCAGTACGTGTCCGGGCCGATCGACACCGAGGTGTCGGCGATGACGTGGCTTCCCCTGCCCAGCACCACACCGTTGCCCAGGGTCAGGATGGGTTCCGGTCCCAGATCGAGGTCGGGCATCAGACCGGCCGTGAGCGTCACCTGCTCGCCGATGACGCAGTGGTCGCCCAGCTCGATCCAGGGCTCCCCGAACACGGTGCCCTGGGGGAACGCCAGCCGGGTCCCCGCGCCGATGCGTCCGAACCTGAGCCGTCCGGGGTGCTGCGCGGTGACGGACCCGGTCTCCTGCACCCAGGCCCAGACGTGATGGACGGCGCGCGACATCAGCCCACGCCGCCGGAGGGCCAGGGAGGGGAACACGTTCCGGATCTTCGGCACCCGCTCACGGTAGTCGGCCCACCCGGAGGGGGCCGTGCGACGTGCTGTGATGTTCACCCCACCTGCCCGGGGCTCGGGGACCGTCCATTACGGTTCGTGCGGAGCAAGGGGCGCCGAGCGCACCACACCCCACCCGAGGAGCATGCGATGGCAGAGCGGGCATTGGTCACCGGTATCGGCGGCAAGGAGCCGGACGTCGACCCGGACGCCTTCCTCGCACCGACCTCGGTCGTCGTCGGCGAGGTGTCGATGGCCGCGGGCTCCAGCGTCTGGTACCACGCCGTCCTGCGCGGCGACGGCGGCCCGATCTCCCTCGGACCCGACAGCAACATCCAGGACAACTGCAGTGTCCACACCGATCCCGGCTTTCGAATGACGGTGGGCGCCCGGGTGTCGGTCGGTCACAACGCCGTACTGCACGGCTGCGTCATCGAGGACGACGTGCTGGTCGGAATGGGAGCGACCGTGCTCAACGGCGCACACGTCGGAGCGGGTTCGCTGATCGCCGCGCAGGCCCTCGTGCCACAGGGGATGCGGATCCCGCCGGGCTCCCTCGTCGCCGGCGTACCCGCCAAGGTCAAGCGGGAGCTGACGGCGGAGGAGCGTGAGGGCATCGCCTTCAACGCGGCCGGTTACGTCGAGCTGGCGAAGGCCCACCGTGAGGCGCACCGGGAGAGCTGACGGTCACCTGGCCGGCAGGCCCGGAGCCAGGCCACCCGCCCACGCCCTGCCGGGACCGGCCCGGCGTGTCACGCCAGGCCGACGGGGCCGTGCCGGATCAGTCGACGGCGGGCACCGCGTCCGGCTCGGGCGCGGACACCGGGCGGTCGGCCTGCTCCGCGGCCTTCTTCGCCCGGTTCTTGAGCACCAGCATCGAGGTCACACCGATCAGCACGGCGGCCAGCAGCCCCAGCCACGAGAAGCGCTTGAGCCATGCCTCGGCGACGACTCCGACGGAGTAGATGACGGCGGTGGTACCGCCCGCCCAGACGATTCCGCCGAGCACGTTGGCGATCAGGAACTTCCAGTACGGCATGCGCAGCACACCGGCCAGCGGCCCCGCGAAGATCCGCAGCAGTGCGACGAAACGGCCGAAGAAGACCGCCCACACACCCCACTTGGTGAAGGACCTCTCCGCCAGCGCGATCTGCGGCTCCCCGAAGTGCTTGGGGAACTTCCCGCCGAGCCAGGCGAGGAGCGGTCGGCCTCCCCTGCGGCCGATGGCGTAACCGATCGAGTCCCCGATGATCGCCCCGGCCGACGCGCAGGCGCCGAGGACCACGGGGTCGATGTCGCCGTGCTGGGAGGCGAGGAGCGCCGAACTCACGAGGATGATCTCGCCGGGCAGCGGGATGCCCAGACTCTCGAGTCCGATGACGACCCCCACCAGGAGGTAGATGCTGACCGCGGGGATCGTCTCGAGCCACTCCTGGACGTGCAACGCGGGTCCTTTCCCGTAAGAGATCTGCAGCCGTGCACCACGGGTGGTGCACGGCGGGCAGCCTACCGGGCCGGAGGACGGGACCGGCGGGCGCGGCTCCCGGCAAGGGGCGCGCGGGGCCGGGTGCGGGTCAGCGGTTCGGACGCAGCGTCCAGACCACGGTCATCTCGCTGGTGACGGCACCGTCCTCGCGCCGGATCTCGACGCTCACGGGGAACTCCGGGCGCTTCCCCTCGTCCAGTTCGGCGACGACCTCGGCCACCGGGCGGCCGAGCACCGCGGTCGCCGTGAGATCCCCCATGGCCACCTTCTTGAAGGCCATCTCCGTGGTGACGGGCAGCGGGACGGCCCGGGACATCTGGTCGCCGAACGCGGCGACGACGATCGCGCCGCTCGCCGACTCCGCGAGGGTGAACATCGCTCCGGCGTGGGGTCCGCCGAGGTGGTTGTGATATTCGGCGCGGTCGGGGAGCGACAGGACGGCACGCTCCGTGGTCGTCTCCAGGTAGTTGATGCCGAGGGTCCGGACCATGGGGACGCTCGCGGACAGGATGTCGCCGACTGTCATCTCTTCAGTGCTCATCCGATGATGTTACTAGCGAGTAGCACTCTTTGACCATCCCCTCACAGGGGCGCCCGTAGCAGCGGCCACCCGACCCCTCTATGGTTACTGGCCATGTGGCCAGGACAGCAGCCGCCCGGGGGCGAGCAGAACCCGCAGGACCAGAATCCCTACCAGCAGCCGGGGTACCAACAGCCGAATCCCTATCAGCAGCCGGGATATCAGCAGCCTGGGCAGCAGCCGGGTTACCCGCAGCCCAACCCGTACCAGCAGCCCACGATGCCGCAGTACGCCGTACCGGGCGGGCCGCGGCCGGACGACAAGAAGAAGACGACGATCATCGCCGTCCTCGCAGCCACCGCGGTCGTGATCGCGGCCGTCGTCACCGGTGTCGTCGTCATGAACAAGGACGACGACAAGGGCGGCTCGGACGTGGCCGACGGCAAGACGTCTCCGTCGGCGAAGCAGTCCGACACCGCCTCCTCGCCCGCGGCGAACCCCAGGGGTGGTGAGGATGCCGCGCCCACGGTTCCGGGCTGGAAGGTCGTGACCAATCCCAAGTGGGGCACCCAGTTCGACGTGCCCGGTGACTGGGAGGTCTCGGGCACCGGCGTGTTCTCGGGCTTCGAGGACGTGAAGGACCCGACGGGCCCGCCGGCGGTCGGCTTCTCCGCGCCCGCGCACTACAAGACCAAGTGGTGCAGCGACGACACGGACAAGGACGGCTCCGCGGAGGACACCGGCCTGGCCGGCGTGGGCACCAAGGGCGGCCAGGGCGCCAAGAACACCGATGAGGCGGCCACGAACGAGGCCGCCAACTGGGTCTGGGCCGCTTATGCGCAGGAGGACCCGAAGGAGAAGGTCAAGACCGCCGAGCCCAAGCCCTACACGACCAAGTCGGGCCTCTCGGGCAGCGTCGTCACGGCCACCGCGAGCGGGCTGGCCAAGAAGAACAAGTGCGACACGGACGGCAAGTCGATCGCGTTCAGCTTCAAGAACGCCGAGGACCAGTACTCGACCTGGATCCTCTACGCGAACGCCGGCGTGGACGACGAACTCCCTGACGCCACCATCCAGAAGATCCTCAGCACGGTGCGCCTGGTGGAGGTCGCCGAGACCACGTCCTGAGCTCCGGCGCACACGGCCGGGACCGCCCATTTGGCGGGAGGGCGTCCGGGCGGGGATAGTCCCTTGGTGACTTCCGCCGCCCCCTCCCCCTCGCCCGCCCTCCGGTCCCTGCCGGCAGGCCGCAACTTCGGCCTGCTGACCGCCGCCGCGATCATCACGAGCCTCGGCACCAACGGCGCTCTGATCGCGGCGGCGTTCGCCGTTCTGGAGTCGGGTGGCGACAGCGGCGACGTCGGCCTGGTCGCCGCGGCGCGCACCGCCCCGCTGGTGCTCTTCCTGCTCATCGGCGGCGCGGTGGCGGACCGGCTGCCACGTCACCGGGTGATGGTGGCGGCGAACGCCCTCAACTTCGTCTCGCAGGCGGTGTTCGCCTGGCTGGTCCTGACCGGGGGCGCGGAGCTGTGGCACATGATGGTGCTGACCGCGCTCTGCGGTACCGGCCAGGCCTTCTTCGGTCCGGCGGCCGAGGGCATGCTGATGTCCAGCGTCAGCGGGGAACAGGCGGCCCGTGCCTTCGCCTTCTTCCGGATGTCGATGCACGGAGCGGCCATCGGCGGCGCGGCGCTCGGCGGCGCCATGATCGCGGCCATGGACCCGGGCTGGGTGCTGGCAGTCGACGCGGTGGCGTTCGCCGTCGCGGGGGCGCTGCGGGCCTTCCTGGACGTGAGCCACATCCCGGCGCGCGCACCGGGCGGCGGCCTGCTCGCCGACCTTCGGGAGGGTTGGCGCGAGGTCGTCGCACGCCCCTGGCTGTGGGCCGTCGTGCTGCAGTTCTCCGTGGTGGTGGCGGTGGTCGGAGCCGCCGAGGCGGTGTACGGCCCCCTCGTGGCGCGGGACGAGCTCGGAGGCGCGCGCCCCTGGGGCTTCGCTCTCGCGGCGTTCGGGGTCGGCACCCTGGGCGGAGCGCTGCTGATGATGCGGTGGAAGCCCCGGCGACTGCTGCTGGCGGGGACGCTCTGTGTCTTTCCGCTGGCTCTTCCCTCGGCGGGGCTCGCGATCCCGCTGCCGGTGACCGGTCTCTGCGCGGTGATGTTCGTGACCGGGGTCGCCATCGAGGTGTTCGGGGTCTCCTGGATGACGGCACTGCACCAGGAGATCCCGGAGGACAAGCTTTCCCGGGTCGCGGCGTACGACTGGTTCGGCTCGGTCGCGATGGTTCCGCTGGCCACGGCGGCGGCCGGTCCGGTGGAGACGCTCGTCGGCCGCAGCGAGGCCCTGTGGGGATGCGCCGCGCTGATCGTGCTGGTGACGGCGGGCGTGCTGCTCGTACCCGACGTGCGGAACCTG
Source organism: Streptomyces sp. NPDC005752 (assembly GCF_040630715.1). NCBI lineage: Bacteria > Bacillati > Actinomycetota > Actinomycetes > Kitasatosporales > Streptomycetaceae > Streptomyces > Streptomyces sp. NPDC005752. The sequence goes on from NZ_JBEXYB010000013.1 coordinate 80,724, forward strand.
ACGCGCCGCAGCTCGGTGGCGAAGATCAGCGTGCCGGAGCAGTCCCCGAAGTCAGCCGATGCCGAAGGCTCGGTCGGGGGGCTCCGGTGAGGCCACGGCCTCACTGTCCCGCACCGGCTTCGCCCCACCGATGAGCCGGGCGAGCGCCGGACCGTGTGCGACCCGTGCGGGGAACACGTCCGCGGCACAGAGCCTGGCGAGCGGGGCGATCTCGAGAGGCGCGCGGGAGGCGAGCAGCACGGCGTTGCCGAAGCGCCTGCCGCGCAGCACGGCCGGCTCGGCGATGACGGCGAGCTCGTCGAACACCTCGGCGAAGTTGGCCAGTTGTGACCGCAGGAAGGTGAAGGGCGCGCTGTCGGCGAGGTTCGCCGCGTAGACGCCGTCCGCGCGCAGGGCTCGTGCGGCGGCCCGCGCGTACTCGACGGAGGTGAGGTGCGCCGGTACCCGTGCCCCGCCGAACACATCGGCGATCAGGAGGTCGGCGGAGCCTTCGGCCGCCGCTTCGAGCCAGCCCCGGGCGTCGGTGCCGTGCACGGTGATCCCGGCCTCCGCCGGCCACGGCAGGTGTTCGCCGACCAGTTCGACGAGCCGCCGGTCCACCTCCGCCACGTCCTGCCGCGACCCGGGGCGGGTCGCGGCGACGTAGCGCGGCAGCGTGAGCGCGCCGCCACCGAGGTGCACCACGTCCAGCGGTGCTCCCGGGGCGTCGGCGCGGTCCACGACGTGGCCGAGCCGTCGTACGTACTCGAATTCGAGGTGCTCCGGCAGGTCGAGATCGACGTAGGACTGCGGGGCGCCGTCGACCGTGAGCAGCCAGGCACGGTCCCGGTCGACGTCGGGCAGCAGCCTGGCGGTGCCGCAGTCGGTGTCGCGGATGACGGGTATCGGCTCGTTCACTTCCCCATTGTGACGGGCGCCGGGCCCTCCTCCGGCCTGGTCAGCCGTTCCACACCGCCGCGACCGACTCGGTGTGGGCCGCGGACTGGGCGAGTCCCGCCCTGGCCGCCGCCGCCCGGCGTGCGGGGTCCAGGGAATTGCGGCCGATGGCCTTGCGGGTGGCCGCGTCCGGGGTGATGACCTCGACGCGGGCGCCCGCCGCCTCCAGTTCGGCGGCCTGGGCGCGGGGCGAGACGATCACCTTGTTGCCGGTGGCGGTGGGTGCGATCACGACGACGCGTTCGTAGCCGGAGGCGAGATGGGCGTTGGCCGGGGAGTGCACGCCCCCGTCGATCCAGCTGCCGCCGCCGGCGTCGACGACGGGCCAGACCACGGGGACCGCGCAACTGGCGGTGACGGCGTCGGCGAGCGCGACCGTGCCCGTCCCGTCGAACGTGTGCAGCGCGCCGGTGGACGCGTCCACGGCGGTGACCAGCAGACGCCGTTCGGGCCATTCGGTCGAGGGAAGCAGGTTCGCGATCAGTTCCCGCCGCTCGGCCGCGGACGCTCCGGGCCGGCTGTCGCGGGCCAGGGCGCCCAGCCTGCGGCCGTAGTCCTCGGGCGTACGGGAGGAGAGCGCCGCTCTCGCGTACCGCAGGATGGCGACGGGGCCGAGCCGGGCCGCCGCCCCCTTGTCGTCCTCCGGGGCGGCGAGCTGCCGCTCGTAGAGGTCGCCGACGCCGGCGGGTCCGAAGGCCAGCTGCGCCCCGACGATGGCACCGGCCGAGCTCCCGATGATCAGATCGGCGGTGGAGAGGTCGACGCCCGCCTTGGCGAGCCCGTGCAGGATGCCGGTTTCCCATGCGGTGCCGGTGACGCCTCCGGCGCCCAGTACGAGAGCTGTGTCTGCCATGTCCCCCAGTCTGCCGGAGCCCGCGCGGCCCGCCTTCCCGGGGGTCGGGAGGGCGGGCCGCGCAGGTCGTCAGAGCAGGCCGGTGACCGTGCCGGCGCCGACCGTGCGGCCGCCCTCGCGGATCGCGAAGCCGAGGCCGGACTCGAGCGGGACGTCACGACCCAGCTCGACGGTCATGGTGACCGTGTCGCCGGGCCGCGCCACCGCGGCCTCGCCGAGGTCGACGTCACCGACCACGTCAGCCGTACGGATGTAGAACTGCGGCCGGTAGCCCGTGGTGACCGGCGTGGTGCGGCCTCCTTCCTTGGCCGACAGGACGTACACCTGTGCGGTGAAGCGCCGGCTCGGAGTGACGCTGCCGGGCGCCGCGACCACGTGGCCGCGGCGGACGCGGTCACGCTCGACCCCACGCAGCAGCAGCGCGACGTTGTCACCGGCCTCCGCGGACTCCATCGGCTTCCCGAAGGTCTCCAGGCCGGTGACCACGGTCTCGAGGTCCGCGCCGAGCACCGAGACACGGTCCCCGACGCGCACCGTGCCGCGCTCCACGGCGCCGGTGACGACGGTGCCGCGGCCCGTGATGGTCAGCACGTTCTCCACGGACAGGAGGAACGGCGCGTCGGTGTAACGCACCGGCATCGGTACGTACGTGTCGACGGCGTCCAGCAGCCCCTCGACGGACGCGGTCCAGCGCGGGTCGCCCTGGAGCGCGCCGAGCCCCGACACCCGCACGACGGGCACGGTGTCACCGCCGTAACCGTGCGCGGAGAGCAGCTCGCGGACCTCCAGCTCGACCAGGTCGGTGAGCTCGGGGTCGCCGGCGTCGGCCTTGTTGAGGGCGACGACGATGTGGTCGACGCCGACCTGACGGGCCAGCAGGACGTGCTCCGCGGTCTGCGGCATGATGCCGTCGAGCGCGGAGACGACGAGGATCGCCCCGTCCAGCTGCGCCGCCCCGGTGACCATGTTCTTGATGTAGTCGGCGTGTCCGGGCATGTCGACGTGCGCGTAGTGGCGGGTGTCGGTCTCGTACTCGACGTGCGCGATGTTGATGGTGATACCGCGCTGCGCCTCCTCGGCCGCCCGGTCGATGCGGTCGAACGGCACGAAGGTGCCGGTGCCGCGGTCGCTGAGCACCTTGGTGATGGCGGCGGTCAGGGTGGTCTTTCCGTGGTCGACGTGACCCATGGTGCCGATGTTGAGGTGCGGCTTGGTGCGCACGTATGCCGTCTTGGGCATGGCTCGTCCTTGCGATTCGAAGCTGGGAGAAGAAGACCCCGGGGCCCCGCCGACCCTCCCCTTGCGGGGTCCGCCGGACTGTCGGGGGAGGGTCAGCTTCGGGCGCCGCCGAAGGGCGCTGCGGCAGCGGTGAAGGCTGCTGCCGCGAGTGCTGCTGCGGTTGCGGCCGCAGGGTTCACGGCAGCCTTCGGCGCGTCCGCGACTGCGGACTGCGCTGCGAGGAAGGCGTACCGGAACATGCCCCTGAGAATGCCGGAGTGGCGCCGCGCCGTCGAACGGTTTTCTCGCGGACCGAACCCGCCGTCGAATCCCTCCGCCGAGGCGGGGCGGCGGGCTGTGGTCGAGGGCGGGACCGGCGGGCGGGCGACACGCCGTTCTGCCGGTTCGGCGCGGGCACCACCGATGGGCTATGCCGTCGCTCACACCGCCGGAGGCCGCCTGTCGGCGGGCCAACCCGTCGGTAATGTGGCCGTGTTGTGGTCCACCACTACTACCCACGGAGGACATCGTGTCCGGATCCGTCATCCTGGCTGGGGCCCGTACACCCACCGGTCGCCTGCTCGGCGCTCTGAAGGACCTCTCCGGAGCTCAGCTCGGGGGCATCGCGATCAAGGCGGCTCTGGAGAAGGCGGGGGTGACGCCCGAGCAGGTGGAGTACACGATCATGGGGCAGGTCCTCACCGCAGGCGCCGGCCAGATCCCGGCCCGCCAGGCCGCGGTGGCCGCGGGCATCCCGATGAGCGTCCCGGCGCTCACCGTCAACAAGGTGTGCCTCTCGGGGATCAACTCGATCGCGTTGGCGGACCAGCTGATCAGGGCCGGTGAGTTCGACCTGGTCGTGGCGGGCGGCCAGGAGTCCATGTCGCAGGCACCGCATGTGCTTCCCAAGTCGCGTGCGGGTTTCAAGGCCGGTGACGTGCCGCTGATCGACCACATGGTCCACGACGGGTTGTTCTGTCCCTTCGACCAGCTGGGCATGGGCGTCTCGACCGAGAAGTACAACAGCCGCTACCCCGGCGTGACCCGGGAGAAGCAGGACGCCTTCGCCGCGGCCTCGCACCAGCGGGCCGCCGCCGCGGCGGCAGCCGGCCGGTTCGCCGAGGAGCTGGCGCCGGTGACGGTCCCGCAGCGCAAGGGCGACCCGGTGGTGTGCGACACCGACGAAGGCGTACGTCCCGACACCACGGCGGAGGTTCTGGCGAAGCTGCGCCCCGTGTACAGCGCCGACGGCACCATCACGGCGGGGACGGCTTCGCAGATCTCCGACGGCGCCGCGGCCGTGGTGGTGGCGAGCAAGGCCAAGGCCGAGGAGCTGGGCCTGTCCTGGATCGCGGAGATCGGCGCCCACGGTGTGGTGGCGGGGCCGGACGGGAGCCTGCACGAGCAGCCGTCGAACGCGATCGGGGCCGCGCTGGGCAAGGCCGGACTGAAGCCGTCCGATCTGGACCTGGTCGAGATCAACGAGGCGTTCTCCGCCGTCGGCATCGTCTCCACCGAGCAGCTGCGCATCAGCCCGGACATCGTCAACGTCGACGGCGGAGCCATCGCGCTCGGTCACCCGATCGGCGCCTCCGGCGCACGGCTCATCGTCCACCTGGCCTATGAGCTGCGCCGCCGCGGCGGCGGACTCGGTGCGGCCGCTCTGTGCGGCGGCGGCGGGCAGGGCGATGCCCTGCTCATCCGCGTACCGTCCGCCTGACGATCGGTCGGAGCGGCCCGGCCGGGAGCCGCAGGTACGACACGGCCCCCTGGTGGGCGGCCCACTTCGGTGGCCGCGCCCCAGGGGGCCTTCCGCGATCCCGCGGCCGGGCCGTCCAGCCCCTGAAGCCGAAGCCGACCGGAGGCGCGACCTGATCCTCAGGCGGCGGCGACGGCCGGCGCGGGCTTCTGCCGCAGCATGATGAGCATCGCGCACACCACGGCCGCGCAGAGGATGTTGACGGCCATCGCGGCGACGTAGACGTGGTGGAAGGAGGCGATGTCGCCGGAAGTCGGACCCAAAGCCATGATCGAGGCGAATCCGGCGATGCCGATCGCACCGCCGACCTGACGCACCGTCAGCGTCATACCGAGGCCTCCTGCGAACTTCTGCGGGGGCACCGTCCCCGCGGCCAGCGACGACAGGCAGGTGATGGCGAGGCCGAGACCGCCGCCGCCGAGGATCGAGGCCGGCAGCCAGCCGCCCAGGAAGTTGGGTGTGGCACCGAAGAGGCCGGACGCCCAGATGGCGTTGCTGGCCGTGAAGGACAGCGCGCCTAGGACCGTCACCTTCACCTGGGTCGTCGGCCGCGTGAGCCGTCCCGCGGTCAGTGAACCGGCCATCGAGGAGACGGCTCCGATGCTCAGCGCACCGGCCGTCTGCAGGACGGACCAGTGCCAGATGTCGGCGGCGAACAGCGGTGCGGCCAGCATCCACGCGAACATCGTCATGTTGAGCAGGCCGAGGCCGAGGTTGGCGGTCCGGAACACGGGGCTGCGCCACACCGCCATGTCCAGGGCCGGCGCCGGGTGCGTGCGCGAGCGGAGCACGGTCACGGCGACGAGCGCCAGACCGGCCAGCCCGAGTCCGATGGTGCGGGCGTCCCCCCAGCCCCAGGTGTCCCCCTCCGTGAGCGCGCTCACCACCCCGCCGATGCCCAGGGCGAGCGCGATGCTGCCCACCGCGTCCGGCAACCGGTCCCCGGTACCGCGCAGGCGTTGCCTCGGCAGCAGCACCAAGGCGGCGACCAGCATCGCGCCGCAGAGCGGGAGATTGATGTAGAACACCGAACGCCAGCCGAAGCCACGCAGCAGCAGCCCGCCCGCGGCCGGTCCGATGACGGCGGAGAAGCCCGCCACCGCGGACCAGGTGCCGACGGCTCTGGCGATGCGATCCCGTGGTGTCGTGGCGAGGATCAGGCCGAGCGCGGCGGGGATCATGCCACCTGCCGCCGCGCCCTGGACGATCCGTGCCGCGATGAGCCACCAGATGGACGGCGCCACGGCGCAGACGAGCGAGGCGGCGGCGAAGGCGGCCAGGGACCAGAGGAAGACCGTGCGTCGGCCGATGCTGTCGGCGATCCTCCCGGCGGGGGTGAGCACCGCTGCCAGCAGGATCGTGTAGCCACTGAGGACCCACGTCACGGTGCTGAGCGACGTGCCCGGGAAGTCGTCCATGATGTCGGGAAACGCGATGCTGACGATCGACAGGTCGAGGAAGGCCATGAAGCTCGCGCCACTGCACAGCGCGAGCACGCGGGCCTGGTTGACATCCCGTGTGGTGCGTGTGCGCTCAGCCGGCTCGTCGGACATGCCCGTCCCCTCGGCTCGTGCTCCTCGTCGGACTCGCCCTGCGGTCCAACTAGGTGCTTGAAAAGGTTGGTTGAAGCGGTACAGCCGGAGCAAGTGTGCTGCCCTGCCCCGTCGACGGCGGGGTGAATTGCATTATCCGTACCTGTGATGACCATCACCCGGGCATCACTCGAAGATCTTCGCGGTCATGCCTTGCGGTCGCTCCCGAGGCAGGCCAGTGTGGGGGCCGAACGCCGGGGGAACAGGCGCGGCGTCGGGGCCGCTGCAGCGCCGTCACGCGACAGAAGATCTCTGCGGCCCGGTATCTCAGCACCTCTGCACGACAGTGTCACCGCACAACAGCACGTGCGCATCGAGGTAGTTCAGCACTTGGCATACTCGCAATTCTGACAGCGCGGACGGCTCACGACGCAGCCTCTCGTACGACTGCTCGTGGGGGGACGCCGCTCGATCTCGGGGGGATCGGCACGGGCGCACGGGGGACCAGACCCTGTGCGCACGCTTGGAACCGGTACATGCAGGGCCTTACAAGGCTGCCTCGTGCCGTTCCGTCGCCCTGCCCTGGACCGGTGGCGCCCGCAGGACGCGCCGCGGGTCTTCACGGGGAGGTACGGCAATGACGTCTTTGAGTTCCGTCCTGATCGGCAGCGGGAGCGTACTCGCTCGCTGCGGCGAAGTACTCGTGGCGAAAGGGCACCGCATCACAGCCGTGGTGACGGGTGACGCCACCGCCCGGTCCTGGGCGGTCAAGGCCGGCATCCCGCACCACGAACTCGCCGAGGCCGTGGAGCTCGCACCGCGGTTGTCCTGCGACCTCCTCCTGAGCGCCGGCAACTACGCGGTGGTGCCCGAGACGTTGCTGGGCTGCGCGACGCGAGCCGCCGTCAACTACCACTACGGCCCGCTGCCCGAGTATTCGGGCCTCCACACGCCGTCCTGGGCCATCGCGGACGGGGCGCGGGAGTACGGCATCACCTGGCACCGCATGGCCGAGGTGGTCGACGGCGGTGAGGTGCTGGCGCGGGTGCCGGTGGCGATCGGCCCCGAGGACACCGCTCTGTCGCTGGGCCTGAAGTGCGACGAGGCTGCCGTCGCCGGCCTGGCCGGCCTGCTCGACGAGATCGCGGAGGGCCGCGAGACCCCGACCCCCCAGGACCCGGCGAAGCGCCGGTATTTCTCGCGGCACACCCAGTTCGCCGCCGAGGGACTGATCGACTGGCGTCTCCCGGCCGAGCGCATCGCCGCCATGGTCAGGGCCACCGACTACGGCCCCTTCGCCAGCCCTTTGGTATGGCCCAAGGTCAACCTCGACGGGCACTTCTACGCCGTCCGGGCAGCGGACTTCCGGACCGGTGCCGCTTCCGCCGCCGATGACAGCGCCGATGGCACCGCGGGCGTACCCGGTACGGTCCTCTCCTGCGACGAAGCGGCCGGCCTGCGGGTCGCCACGGACGCCGGAAGCATCACCCTGACCCGGCTGTCCACGCTGGAGGGCGAGGAACGGCCCGCCGGCGCCGTCGCGGCGGCCCATGGGATCCGGCCCGGCACGGTCCTGGACGTCCCCGGCGAGGACGCGGGCACGCGTCTGACCGAGGCGGGCATCGGAGCCTCCAAGGCCGCCGGCCGCTGGCGTGAGCACCTGCTCGGGGGCGGCGACGACCTCTACCGCCTCCCCTACCCGCGGCCCCGCGCGGGGACCGGAAGCGGCCGGCAGGCGGAACCCGTACAGGTGCGATGCCACGTCCCGCTCCAGGCCGATGACGGCCCGGAAGCCTCCGCCGCGGCCGCCTCCTACCTGGCCGGTGCGCTGGGCATCTTCCTGAGCCGGGCGAGCGGCAGGCGGGAGGTCCACCTCGCGGTGGCGGCCCCTCGTGAGGGCGTCGACGCCGCGCACCGGGACCTGTTCGCCGCCTGGCTGCCCCTGCTGTGCCGTGTCGACGCCGGCACGTCGATCGCGGAGAATCTGCGCTCGGTGGGGCGGGAGTTCATCCGCGGCCAGCAGCGGGGATGGATCCGCCGCGACGCCGTCGGCCGGGACGAAGCGCTTCGGGCCCGCTGGAACAGCGGCGCACTGACACCGGACGTGCTGATCTCATGGGGCACGCGCGACGCCGCCGGCCACGGCTCCGGCGCCCAGGACGACCACCGTCCGAAACTGGAACTGCACATCCGGCAGGACGGTGCCGAGGAAGGCGCGCTCGTCACCTTCCACCACGACGCCACGCTCCTGGCTGCCGGGGACGTCGCCGGGCTGGCCGGCCAGTTCGCCGCATGGTGCGGCCGCCTCTCCTCCGCCGCTGAGCGGCTCCCGGCCGAGGCGGACCTCCTCACCGCGGACGAACGCACGTTCCTCGTGGAGGAGTTCAACGACACGGCCGGTGCCACCACGGACCTCCCCGAGCAGGGCCTGCACCAGCTGTTCGAACAGTCGGCACGCGACCACGCCCAGGACACCGCACTGGTCTGCGCCGACACCAGCCTGACCTACGCCGAGCTCAACGCCCGCGCCAACCGGCTCGCCCACGCGCTGGCCGGCCGGGGAGTGGGGCGTGGCGACCTGGTCGGCGTGGCCCTGGACCGGTCGATCGACCTCGTCGTGGCCCTGCTGGCGGTCGTGAAGACGGGCGCCGCGTACGTGCCCGTCGATCCCAGGTTTCCCTCGGAACGCATCCGCCAGATGGTCGAGGACGCCGATCCGGCGCTCATCGTCACCCCCGCCGAGACGCCCGCCGGCCTCGCCGCCTGGCAGAACCGCTGCGTGAGCGTCGACCTGGGTGCCGAACTGAGCCATGACGGGGACCTCGCGGTCGAGGTGGGCGCCGCCGACCTGGCCTACGTCATCTACACCTCGGGCTCGACCGGCCGCCCCAAGGGGGTCGAGATCACCCACGGGGCACTGTGCAACTTCCTGACCGCCATGCGGGAACGGCCGGGGTGCGATGCCACGGACCGGTTGCTGGCCGTCACCACCGTGTCCTTCGACATCTCCGCGCTGGAGTTGTTCCTGCCGCTGCTCTGCGGCGCGACCACCGTCGTGGCCCAGGCCCGGGAAACCCTGGACGCGAAGGCGCTCAGCGGGCTGATGGAGCGACACGCGATCACCATGGTGCAGGGCACACCCGCCACCTGGCAGTTGCTGCTGGAGGGAGGCTGGCAGGGCACCCCCACGCTGAGGAAGATCCTCTGCGGCGGCGAGAGGCTGCCCCGCGACCTGGCGGACCGGTTGCTCGCCACCGGAGCCCAGGTCTCGGTGTGGAACATGTACGGCCCCACCGAGACCACCGTGTGGTCCACCGTCTGGGAGGTGACGGCCCGGGCCGCGGAGGACGGCATCCTCATCGGCAGCCCGATCGACCGCACCCAGGTCTACGTACTCGACGAGAACCTGTCGCCGGTACCGCTCGGTTTCCCGGGAGAACTGTGCATCGGCGGGGCCGGAGTGGCCCGTGGCTACCGCAACGACCCCGGGCAGACCGGGCTCCGCTTCGCGGACAACCCCTTCCACCCCGGCACCCTCTACCGGACAGGCGACCTGGCCCGTTTCGTCGAGCCGGGCAGGCTGACACTGCTGGGACGGAACGACCGCCAGGTCAAACTGCGCGGCCACCGGATCGAGTTGCCCGATGTGGAGGCGGCCGTCAGCCGCCATGAGTCGGTCCGCCGCGCCGTGGTGGTCGGCCATGACGAGCAACTCGTCGCCTACTGCGTCCGCGACACGGCTCCGGCCGCTGCCCCGGCCGACCAGGGCATCGCCCTCGCCGAGTGGGCCGCCGCCTGGGACCGCGCGTACGAGACCGGCAGCGACACCACTCCCTCCGCCACCGGCACCGGTGCCGATCCCGCCGACGCCACGTTCAATCTGGCGGGCTGGCGCAACGGTTACGACGGGCTCCCCTTCTCCGACGGGGAGATGCGCGACTGGCAGCGGAGTTCCGTCCGGCGCATCCTCTCCCACGCACCGGAGAACGTCTTCGAGATCGGCTCCGGCAGCGGCCTGATGCTGTTCGGCCTGGCACCGCAGTGCCGTACCTACCACGCCGTGGACGCGTCCGCCACAGCCGTCGCGATGACCCGGCGCAACCTGGCCTCCCTGCCGCACGTGACCTGTGAGCAGCGCGCCGCCCACGAACTCCCCGAGGTGGCGGAGGGCGCCTTCGACACGGTGGTCCTGAACTCGGTGGCCCAGTACTTCCCCGGCGTCGACTATCTGACCTCGGTGCTGGAGTGGGCGACCAAGGCGGTCACCAGAGGGCGGATCTTCCTCGGTGACGTACGCGACCTTTCGCTGCTGGACGCCTTCCACGCCGACGTGGCGCACTTCCGGGCCGACAGGGAGGCCGCCGGGATCTCCGCCGAGGAACTGGCCCGCCGTACCGAACGGGGAATGCGGGCGGAGCGCGAACTGGTCCTCGGTCAGGACTACTTCGCCAATCTTCCGCACCTGTTCCCGCAGATCACACGCGTCGACATCACCCTGCGCGACGGCCGCTGCGTCAACGAGATGACGCGCTACCGCTACGACGTCACCCTGCACATCGGCGAGGACGCCCGACCCGCCACCCCGGCGGCGGAGAAGGACTGGCAGGCCGACGGCCTCGACCTGGCCGCGCTCCGCGCCGAGCTGGGTTCCGTCACCGACCGTCCGCTCCGGCTGAACGGCGTCCCCAACGGCCGGCTGGGCGAGGTGTGCCGCCGGGTCGCCCCGGCCCTGGAGATCATGGGCGCGCGCGCCTCGGTGCCGCCCACGTCCTGGATCGACCCCACCGACCTCGCCGACCTCGCCCATGCGGCGGGACTCGAACTCGCCCTGCTGCCCAGCCCCTCAGGCGGTGCCTGGCGGTGTGACGCCGTGTTCTGGCGGCCCGGCCGGACCCCCGACCTCAGCCCGCGCCCCGTCGAGGCGCTGGCCCGCGAGGCTCTAGGCGCGTACGCCAACACGCCCGCGGTCGGCGAACCGGCCAGGACCCCGCTGCACCGCGTGCTGCGCCCCTGGCTGGCCGAGCACCTGCCGGAGTACATGGTTCCGGCGTTCATCGTGGAGGTGGACGAGCTTCCGCTGACCCCGAGCGGCAAGATCGACGAGAGCGCCCTGCCGGACCCCGTGGTGGAGGTCGACGCCACCGCCAGGCCGGCCACGGAGCTGGAGCGGGACATCATGGCCATCTGGGCGGAGGTGCTCGGCCACGACCGGATCGGCGTCAACGAGAACTTCTTCGAGATCGGCGGCAACTCGCTGCGGGTCGTCCGGGTGCAGACGCAGCTGGAGGAACTGCTGGGACGTCCCCTCTTCGGAGCCAAGCTCTTCGAGCACTTCACCGTCAAGTCCCTGGCCGCCTACCTGGCCGGCGGCACCAGGACCAGCCGGGAGGTCGTGCCCGACCGGCGCCGCGCCGTCCAGGACGAGCCCATCGCCATCATCGGCATGGCCTGCCGCCTCCCGGGCGACGCCAACACCCCGGAGGAGTACTGGGAGCTGCTGGAGCGCGGTGGCGACGGGATCGTCGAGGTCCCCAAGGACCGCTGGGACGCCGAGGCGCTGTACGACCCCGACCCGGAGGTTCCCGGCACCTCGTACTGCAGCCGGGGTGGGTTCATCACCCCCATCGATCTCTTCGACGCCCCCTTCTTCGGCATCTCGCCGCGCGAGGCCCGATCACTCGAACCCATGCAGCGCACGGTGCTGGAGACCACGTGGGAGGCTTTCGAGCGCGCCGGCTACACCATGGACCGGCTGCGCGGCAGCCAGACCGGCGCGTTCATCGGCGTCGGAAAGAGCTCGGCGTACCACGAGTACGGCCTCACCATGGCCGGCGGGCTGACCGACCTCGACGGCTACGTGGGCCCGGGTTCCGCGGGCGGCACCATGTCCGGCCGGGTGTCCTACGTGTTCGGTCTGGAGGGGCCGACCCTCACTCTCGACACGGCGTGCTCCTCCTCCCTGGTCACCACCCACCTGGCCTGCAACGCGCTGCGCAACAACGAATGCGATCTCGCGGTGTCGGCCGGTGTCAGCCTGATGCTCACCCCCGAACTGCACGTCGAGTTCAGCCGCCTGCGCGGCATGTCGGCGGACGGCCGCTGCCGGTCGTTCTCCTCGGACACCGACGGAACCGGCTGGAGCGAGGGCTCCGCCGCGGTCGTGCTCAAGCGGCTGTCCGACGCCCAGCGCGACGGCGACACCGTCCTGGCCGTTCTGCGCGGCACCGCCGTCAACCACGACGGACACAGCGCCAGCCTGACCACGCCCAGCGGACCCGCCCAGCAGCGTGTCATCCGGGCCGCCCTGGGCACGTCCGGGCTCCAGCCGGACGACATCGACTATCTGGAGGCGCACGGCACCGGCACCAAGCTGGGCGACCCCATCGAGGGCACCGCACTCGCGGAGGTCTTCGGAGGCAGCCACTCGGAGGAGGTGCCGCTGTGGGTCGGTTCCGCCAAGTCGAACCTCGGGCACACCCAGGCCGCGGCCGGTCTGGCCGGCGTGATGAAGGTCGTACTGGCCATGCACCACGACACGCTCCCCCAGACCCTGCACGTCGCCGAGCCCACACCCGCCGTGGACTGGAAGGGCGCGGGCATGGCGCTCGTCCGGGAGCAGCGCCCGTGGCCGGCGAGGGAGGTGCCGCGCCGCGCGGGCGTCAGTTCGTTCGGTATCGGCGGTACCAACGCCCATGTGGTCGTCGAGGAACCGCCGCGGCCTGCCGCGAAGGACGCCGGGCAGGAGGCATCTGCGCCGCTGCCGTCCACGGTGCCGTTCGTGGTGTCCGGCCACACCGACGCCGCCCTGCGCCAGCAGGTGGACAACCTGCACCTGCACATGGGCATGAACATCCAGGACAGCCTCGGTGACGTGGCCCGCTCGCTGGCGACCACCCGTAGCCACTTCCGCCGCCGGCTGGTGCTCCTCGTCAAGGACAAGGCCGAACTCCTCGACAAGCTGGCCTCCTTCGCCCGCATCGGGGACCTGCCTGCGGAGGCGGTGCGCACCGGGACCCACACCGAGGAACCCCGGCTGGCCCTGCTCTTCACCGGCCAGGGCAGCCAGCTTCCGGGCATGGGCAGAGACCTCCACGACGTCTACCCCGTCTTCCGCGCGGCGCTCGACGCGGCCGCCGCCCGGTTCGACGGGCTGGAAAGGCCCCTGCTCGAGGTGATGTGGGCCGCTCCGGACAGCGAGGACGCGGCTCTGCTGCACCGTACCGACTTCACCCAGCCCGCCCTGTTCGCCCTGGAAGTGGCGCTCTGGCGGCTGTGGGAGAGCTGGGGTGTGCGGCCGGAGCTGCTGCTCGGCCACAGCATCGGCGAACTCGCCGCCGCGCACGTGGCGGGGATGTTCAGCCTGGACGACGCCTGCCGGCTCGTCGCGGCGCGCGGCCGCCTGATGCAGGCGCTGCCCGCCCGCGGCGCCATGGTGTCGCTGGAGGCAGGCGGCGAGGAGGCGGAGGCAGCCATCGACGCCCTCGGGCTGCGCGGCGAGCTGGCGGTCGCCGGGCTCAACACGCCCACGCAGACCGTGCTGTCCGGTGACACGGACGCCGTCGAGGGGATCACCGCCCACTTCACGGAGCAGGGCCGTAAGGCCAAGCGGCTGACGGTGTCCCACGCCTTCCACTCGCACCACATGGACGGCATGCTCGCCGAGTTCCGGGCCGTGGCGGAGACCGTCCGCTTCCACCCTGCGGAGATCCCCCTCGTCAGCAGCCTCACCGGCGAACCCGCCGCGCCGGGCGAACTGGAGCAGCCCGGCTACTGGGTCCGCCAGGTTCGCCACGCGGTCCGCTTCAGCGACGGCATGAGCAGCCTGCGCCGGGCGGGCGCGAACACCTTCCTGGAGCTCGGCCCGCAGCCCGTGCTGTCCGGCATGGGGGCGTCCTGTCTGGCCGACGAGGGGCCGGTGTCCTGGGTGCCGTCCTGCACCCCGGACAGGAACGGCGCCTCGGTCATCCAGCGGGGCCTGGCCGAACTGCACGTGCGGGGCGTCCAGGTCGACTGGGACGGCTACTTCGCACCCTTCGGCGGCGGCCGGGTGGCCCTGCCGACGTACGCCTTCCAGCGGGAGCGGTTCTGGTTCGAGCCGCCGCTGTCGCGGGAGGTCGGCGCCGGTCTGAACCCCACCGGCCACGCGCTCCTCGGCGGCGGTGTGGAGATCGCCGGCACCGAGCTGTCCCTGTTCACCAACGTGGTGTCGGCCGACCAGCCGGCGTGGGTGACGGAGCACCGGGTGATGGACGCCGTCCTCATGCCCGGCACCGCGTTCTTCGAGGCCATGCGGGCGGCGGGCGACGCCGCACACGAGGGCGAGTGGGACCTGTCGGACGTGGTCATCGCCTCGCCGCTGGTACTCGCCTCCGGTGTGCCTGTGCGGATGCAGGTCACCGTGGGTCCGGCGATCGGTGAGGCCCGCCCCGTCCAGGTCTACAGCGCGCCCGAGGGTGAGGACGGCGCCTGGCAACTGCACGCCGAGGGCCGGATCACGCCCGTGGAGGCTGCGGGTGCCGGCGTCGCGGTGACGGTCCCGCCCCCGGGCGCCGAGCCCCTCGACGCGTCCGCCCTCTACCGCGACCTGGACGCCCTGGGCTACGGCTACGGCCCGACCTTCCAGGGCATCAAGGAGGCCTGGCACGTGGGTGGGGAGGTGTGGGCCAGGGCCGCGTTGCCGGAGAGCGCGGAGCAGTCCGCCACCGGCTACGTCCTGCACCCGGCCCTGCTGGACTCGGCCATGCACTCGCTCCTGCTGACACAGCGGCTGCAGAACCGGACCGGCGACGACCTCTTCGTGCCGTTCGAGGCCGAGCGTCTGTCGCTGCGGGTCAAGGGCCTGGCGGAGATCTGGGTCCGGGTGGCCGACTTCGAGCTGGGTGACGGCGAGTTCTGGGCCTCGCTCGACATCCATGACAGCGACGGCGTCCACGTCGGACGGCTGCACCGCCTCCACGCACGGCGGGTGGACCGCGCGGTACTGCGCCGCCTGGCAGCGGCGGGTGTGGACCGTTTCCAGTTCGACGTCAACTGGCGCCATGTCGAGACCGAGAACGTCGAACTGGGCGGATCCTGGGGCATGATGACCCCGGCCGGGGACGTGCCGTGGGCGCGTGAGGTCAAGACCCGTCTGGCTCGTGCCGGTATCCAGGTGATCAAGATCCGGGAACTGGAGGACGCCGAGGACCTGGACGGCCTGGTCTGCCTGTGGGACTCGGACGCGGAGGTGCCGTCCCAGGCCCACACGTTCGCGGCCAGGGCGTTGGAGCAGCTCCAGGAAGCAGTGGGCGCGGAGTTCCGCACGCCGCTGGTCTGGGTCACACGGCACGCGGTGGGCACCGGCGCCGATGACATGGTCTCCGGGCTGGGCGCGGGCCCGCTGTGGGGGCTGATGCGTACGGCTCGCAACGAGCACCCCGAACTGGGCCTGCGCCTGATCGACCTCGGGGAGGAGGAGGCGGACCTCAGGTCCCTCCCCGCCGCGTTGATGCTGGAAGCCGAACCGGAGTGCGCCCTGCGGCGCGGTGAGGTACTGGTTCCGCAGCTGTTGCGCGTGGGCTCGGCTCAGGATCTGGAGATCCCGGCCGAGGGCCGTTGGCAGCTGGAGATCGCCGCCAAGGGCCGTCTGGACGAGCCGCTGACGGTGAAGTCCCTGCCCGAACAGGCCCTCGCGCCGGGCGAGATCCGCGCCGAGGTGAGGGCCGCCGGGGTGAACTTCCTCGACGTGCTCAATGCCCTGGGAATGGTCGAGATCCCCGCGTTCGGCCTGGAGTTCGCCGGCGTGGTCACCGAGGTCGGCGGCAGCGTCGACCAGGTGAAGGTGGGCGACGCCGTGCTGGGTCTGGCCCGGGGCTCCTTCGCCTCCGAGGTCGTCACGGACGCGCGCCGGGTGGTGCGCATGCCGGAGCACCTCAGCTTCGAGGAGGCCGCCACGATTCCGATGACCTTCCTCACCGCCTGGTACGGCCTGCACGAACTGGGCGCGTTGCGACCGGGCGAGCGGGTGCTGATCCACGCCGCGGCCGGCGGCGTGGGCATGGCGGCGGTGCAGTTGGCGCGGCTCCACGGCGCCGAGGTCTACGGCACGGCCAGCGAGCCCAAGTGGCCGGCGCTGCGGGAGCTCGGCCTGGACGACGCCCATCTGGCGTCCTCACGTGATCTGGGCTTCGTCGAGCGCTTCGGCAGGAACGGCGGCGGGTCGGGCGGAAGTTTCGACGTGGTGCTGAACTCCCTGGCCACCGAGTTCATCGACGCCGGTCTGGGCATGCTGGGCAGCGGCGGGCGGTTCCTGGAGATGGGCAAGATCGACGTGCGGGAGCAAGCCGCCATCGACCAGAGCCATCCGGGCGTCACCTACACCGTCTACAACCTGCCCGAGGCGGGGCCGGACCTCATCCAGCGGATGCTGGTCGCCGTCGCCGAGTTGTTCACGCAGGGCAAGCTGGCACCGCTGCCGCTGCGGGCCTTCCCCATGACCCACACCTCCGACGGCCTGCGCTTCATCGCCCAGGCACGGCACGTGGGCAAGGTGGTGCTGGTCCCCGCCCAGCAGCGGCAGTTCGTCCGGCCGGACGGCGCGGTGCTCGTCTCGGGTGGCGCCGGGGACCTCGGCCGGCGCGTGGCCGGGTGGCTGGCCGGCACCCATGGCGTACGCGACCTGGTGCTGACCTCCCGCCGCGGGATGGAGACCCCCGGAGCGCAGTCCCTGGTGGAGGAACTGTCCGAGCTGGGCGCGACCGCCACCGTGCTGGCCTGCGACGCGGCCGACCGCGACGACGTCGCCGCGGTGCTGGCCCTGTTCGGTGACGAACGCCCGCTGCGCGGGGTGGTCCACGCGGCGGGTGTGCTGGACGACGGCGCGCTGACGGACCTGACACCGGAACGGTTCGACTCGGTGTTCCTGCCCAAGGTGGACGGTCTGTGGCATCTCCACGAGCTCACCCAGGACACGGAGTTGGACTTCTTCGTGATGTTCTCCTCCATCGCGAGCGTCATGGGAGCGCCAGGCCAGGGAAACTACGCCGCCGCCAACGCCTTCCTGGACGCGCTCGCCCACCTGCGCCGGGCCAAGGGCCTGCCGGCCACCTCGGTGGCCTTCGGCCCCTGGGACGGTGCGGGGATGGCCGCCGGGCTCAGCGAGTTCGACCGCGCCCGCTTCGCCCAGCTCGGCCTGGACCGGCTGGCACCGGACGAGGGCCTGGAGCTCCTCGAGCTCGCCGCCCGGAGCAACCGCGCGCTGACCATGGCCGCCGCGCTGGACCTGAACCGCGTGCAGCACTACTACGAGAATCGTGGCGGCATACCGCCGCTGTTCCGCGCGCTGCTCAGCGGCAACGCAGGCAAGCGCTCCCGGGCCGGCGGTGGAACGGACCTGCGCAAGCTGCTGGGCGAGGCCACGCCTGAGGAGTACCCGGCCGTGGTGCTGAGCGTGGTCCGCGAGGAGGTGGCCAAGACCCTGGGCTTCGCCTCGCCGGAGGCCGTGGACATCGCCGTGCCGCTCCAGGACATCGGCATCGACTCACTGACCGCGGTGCTGATGCGCAACCAGCTCGCGGACCTGACCGGACTCGCCCTGCCGGCGAAGATCGCCTTCGATCACCCGAACCTCACCTCGCTGAGCGAGTTCCTGCTGGCGAAGCTGCTGGAGGCGGGGCTGGACGAGGCGCCCGGGACGGTCGCCGGCCCGGCAAAGACCGAGGCGGCCGAGGCCGCCGAGGCCACGGGCCCGGACCTGTCCGCGGCCCGGAAGGGCTGCCTGCACCCCGACCTCTTCTTCGGCAACGCCACCGCGGCGCCGGAACGCCCGGAGGCGGTCTTCGTCACCGGCGCCACCGGCTTCGTCGGCGCCTATCTGCTGCACGAACTGCTCGCCTCCGAGGTGGTCGCCTACTGCCTGGTGCGGGCGGACGACACCCGCCGGGCCATGGAACGCCTGGTCGGCACACTCGACGGCTACGGCCTGTGGAGGGAGGAGTTCGCGCCGCTGCTGAACCCGGTGGTGGGCGATCTCACCCAGCCGCTGTTCGGCCTGGACGCGGAGGCCTTCGACGAACTGGCCGACCAGGTGGACGCCATCTGTCACTCCGGCGCCCTGGTGGACTGGATGCGGCCGCTGGAGGACTACACCGGCCCCAACGTGGTCGGTACGCACGAGGCGCTGCGCCTGGCCTCACGCGGCCGTGGCAAGGCGTTCCACTTCGTCTCCACCTTCGCCACGCTGCCCAAGCACCTGGGGTACGAGGTCACCGAGGAGAACCGGGAGTACGGCTACCTGACCTCCAAGTGGCAGGCGGAGCAGATGGTGGCCGCCGCACGCTGGCGCGGCGCGAAGGCGTCGACGTACCGGCTGCCGTTCGTGGGCGCTTCGACGCGCACCGGACACTTCCGGCTCGACCGCGGCGACTTCCTGCACAACCTGATCACCGGCTCTCTCGAGATGGGGAGCTTCCCGTCCCTGGCCGCCGACCTCTCGGCGGTGCTGCCGGTCGACTACCTGTGCCGGACGATCGCCGAGGCGATGACCAGCGACCTGGGGCGCATCGGCAGGGACTACGACTTCGTCAACTCCGGGGCCCCCGCCTTCGACCGCTTCTTCGAGATGGTCGGTGCCGCCGGCGGCGGGGCGGAGATCCTGCCCTTCGACGAATGGCGGCAGCGAGCACTGGTCTTCGCCGCCGGACATCCGACCAGCCCCATGGCCCGGATCGCCGCCCTGGTGGACGACCTGACGGCGGACGGACTGGCGGACATGTTCGCCGCGCTCCCCACGGGAGGCGCCGTCTTCGGCGCGGAGGACTACCCGTCCCCGCCCGTGGACGAGGAATTCGTCCGCACCTATGTGGACCGCATCAACACTTCGGATCGAGGGGAGAACACGACGTCATGAGCGACGCTACCCAGAGGTCGGACGCGACGGTGGACGACGCCACGGTCACCGGCACCTACCGGAAGACCGGCACCTTCCTGCACTCGTCGGCGGCGGTGCACGCCGAACAGCTGTCGCCGGTGCTGGACAAGTACCAGGTGGACAAGGGGGAGATGGAGTCCAGGCTGCCTCCTCACCGGGCGCTCAACACGAGCTGTTTCGAGCCCGAAGGGATCCCCACCCAGGTCGTCCCGATGAACCTGGACGACGACCTGGCGGACAACCTGGCACGCCAGCTGCGCTGCCAGGCGGTGATCCAGGAGAGCTTCGCCGCCGCCTCGATCGGCAGCTACTTCCCGGTCTCCACCATGTTCGAGAACTGCGTGCTGTTCGTGCCCTCGGCGAAGCGCTTCTACGACCTCAACCAGGGCATCGTCCAGGAGCACTTCCCCGAGGTCGAGACCGCGGTGGTGAACGCCTTCATCGTGCCGGCCGAGAAACGGCCGTACGGAACCCACGCGGCCAGCTCGATCGCCCTTCAGATCCCCTCGCTGGTGAAGAAGCAGCTCGGTTTCCCCACCGAGTACCGCAGCTTCCACACCGCGCTGACCCCGACCCCGCTGAGCCGGCAACCCTTCGTGATCTTCGAGGAGGCCGAGCTGGAGGCCCCCAACCTCCCGTACGTCTACGAGAAGATGCTGGAGTACGGCCTGGAGGGCGAGGAGAAGGACGCCGTCGACAAGGCGCTGTACCTCTTCCTGGAAGGGAAGCTGTCCGAGTTGGACCTGCCGTCGGTGCGCGACTTCCTCATGGCGATGTACTGGGCGAAGACGTACGCGGACCGGCCGTCTCCGGGGTACTACTGCGACAGCCGGGTGGGTGACGCGCTGGTGTTCGACAACTACCGGGCGCACGCCGACAGCACCCTGCCCCGGACGGCCAAGGACCGCCTCACCATCGACCTGCGCTGCTTCAACAAGGTGCACTACCCGAAGGGCATGACCAGCGGTCTGGACTTCATCGTCGATCCGGACGAGCGCGCCTACCAGACCAGGCGCAAGTGGGCGTCGATCGAGTTCCTCCTCGCCACGCTCGGATACGAGAGCGTCGACGAGTTCCTGCGTCTGGTGTTCGGCGGGACGCGGCGCGCGGCGGACATCGATCCGTTCGGCCTGATGACCGACCTCCAGTTCGGCATCTACAACAAGTCCGAGTACCACCTGCTGGACCAGAACCTCGACGATCACTACGAGCGGGTCGAGGCCCTGTACGACCGCATCGCGAAGGAAGGGGAGTACGTCCTGCCGGAGCGGGCCAGGCAGTGTCTCGCGGCGCTGAGCGAGCAGCCCGGCAGCTAGGGATGTCCGCGAGGTCCCGCTCCGCCCGCTACGTCTTCCGGGCGTACGGCGGGACGTCGCGAACCTCTCCTGGGGCCTCTGCGCATCATGCCGGGTTCGGGCCCCGGCAGCGCACCCGACCGACGCGGCGAACGTTTCCGGCCTGCGCGACGGGCTGAGCTCGCCGGAGAAGAGGCGGCCGAAATGAGCCACCGACACCGATTGAGGAATGCACTGTGAGCCGAACCGAATCCGTGGACGACCTCGTGGAGCGCTTCTACACGGTCGTGAAGCTGCCGCACGATCCGTTCACGAAGGCGTTCCTCAATCGGTGCCGTTCGCACACCCTCAAGGTGAACGGCCGCTTCTACAAGTACTTCCAGAGCGGCAGTGGCCCGACCGTACTTCTCGTCCACGGCCTGAACACCAATCTGGGCAGCATGGTGGCCATCGCCGAAGAACTCCTCGCCCAGGGCTACCGGGTGGTCCTGTTCGACGTGCCGCCGCACGGGGAGGCACTGGGCACCACGTGCGATCCCTCCGAGATCCGCGCCCTGCTGCGCGCCCTGTACGACAGGCTCACAGGCCTCCGCGCCGTGGTCTGCCACTCCATGGGCGGCCTGTGGGCCCTGACCGCGTGGCACGCCGGGGTGTCCGCGCGGACCCTGGTGTCGATCTCCTCACCGCCCGGCAAGAAGTTTCTCGTCGAGAGGTTCGCCGAGGCGAACTCCCTCGACGACGACCGGGTGCGGGGGCTCGTCGCGGAAATCGAGAGAAGGTTCGGCGCGACGGTGTGGGACGAGTATTCGGCGCTTTCCGCAGCCCGTGCCAACGACGTGGCGGGGCTGGTCGTCCACGGCACGGCCGACACATACGTACCGCCGGCGCATGCCGGGGAACTGCATGCGAACTGGCGGAATTCCACCGTGGAACTCGTCGAGGGCGCCGACCACTTCGACATCGTGGAATCATCCGAAATCCGGAAGATCGTCTCCGCGCACCTGCGGAGCGTGGAAGAAACAAGGTAAGGGGCGATCGAATTGAGCACGGACATCACGGAGAAGCTGCACCGGCTGGCCTTCACGCCGATGCGGACGCAGCCTCCGAACGCCACCCGGCCGATCCTGGAGCAGGCCGCCAAGGAGGTCGAGGTCGTCGACGGCGGCAAGGTGGTCCACTACCTGTGGGGCGAGGGTGAGCGGCGGATCCTGCTGGTCCACGGCTGGGCCGGCAACGCCGGGCACCTGACCGTCCTGGCGGACGCGCTCGTCCGGGCGGGCTGCGCGGTGGTCGTCGCCGACCTCCCCGGCCACGGCGAGTCCGAGGGGGAACGGTCCTCCGTCATCCACTTCGCCAGGGCGGTGGAGGCGGCCGACAAGCGGTACGGCCCCTTCCATGCCGTCGTCGCCCACTCGATGGGCGCCGCGGCGACGACCTACGCCATGTCGCGCGGGGTCACGCTGGAGCGCGCCGTCTTCATCAACCCCATCAGCAGCTACACCAGCCTCTGGCGCCGGTCCGGTGAGGTCATGCAGGTGTCGCCCGAGGCCATTGCGCTGGTCCGCTCCCGTGCGGAGGAATGGCTCGACATCTCCTTCGACGCCATCGAACCGGCCGTCGTGGCACGGGACTTCACCAGCCGGCTGCTCGTCGTCCACGACGAGAACGACCCGGAGTCGCCGATCACCGACAGCGAGACACTGGTGGCGGCCTGGGAGCGGGGTGAGCTCATGCGGGTGCGGGACCTGGGCCACACCAGGGTGCTGCGCGACGACGCCGTGGTCCGCCGTGCCGTCGACTTCCTGACGGCCGGCGGCACGGGCGACGGCGCGGCGGGTGATGGACCGGCGGGCCGGTGACGCTTCCGCTAGCCGCACACGCGATCGCCGCACTCGCCGCCTTCCTGGCCGTCGGGCTTCTGGGACGCCGGCTCGCCCGCCGGATCGGGCAGCCCGGCGTCGTCGGCGAGATCGCCTTCGGCATGCTGCTCGGGCCCGCGGTCCTCGGCTGGGCGTGGCCCGGTGCGCAGTCCGTCCTGTTACCGGCCGACGTGCTGGAGCCGCTGCGCGACCTGGGGCACGCCGGACTGGTGCTGTTCCTCGTGGGCGTCGCGCACGAACTGCGCCTGGACGCCTCCCGCCTGCGGGACAGGGCCATCGGCTGGACGACGCTGGGCACCCTGGTGCCCTCCCTGATGGCCGGCGCGGCGTTCGGCGGCTGGCTCGTCCTCCACGATCGGCCCTCCCTGCGGGGGACCGCGCCCACCCTGGCCTTCGTGCTGCTGCTGGCGATCACCATGGCAGTGTCGGCGGTGCCCGTCCTCGCGAGGATCCTCGCCGACCGGGGCCTGACCACCACCCACGCCGGACGGCTCTCACTGACCTCGGCGGCGCTCGTCGACGCCGTCGCCTGGCTGCTGCTGGCCGTGGTGATCGCAGTCGCCCGACCCGGCTCGGGCGGCGTCTCGACCGCCGCTGTCGTACTGGTGGCCGGAGCCCCGGTGGCCGTCCTGGGCCGCCGCCTGCTGAAGACCTCTCGAGCCGAGCGCCTCTGCGCCAGGTGGCCCTGGCCGGTGGCCGTCGTCCTGGGCTTTTGCGTGCTCCAGGCGGCGGATGTGGCGGAGTCTCTCGGACTCACCGCGATCTTCGGCGCGTTCATGGTGGGCCTGATGATCCCGCCCGGCTCCCCGCACTGGGACGCACCGGTCCGCCGGGTTTCCACCCTGGGCCTGTGGCTGGTTCCGGTCTTCTTCGTCGCCACCGGGCTGTCGGTATGGACGGGCTCGGGCGGCATCCCCTGGCTGGTGACGATCCTCGCGACGATCGTGGCCGTGCTCTCCAAGATCGGAGGCGGCTACGCGGTCTCCCGCCTGGGCGGGGAGGGGCACACCGAGGCACTCCGCATCGGCGTCATGCTCAACACCCGCGGGCTCACCGAGATCGTCCTGCTCCAGGCCGGGTACAGCGCCGGAGTGCTCACCTCCGGCCTGTATCTTGCGTTGCTGGTGATGGCGGTGGCCACCACCTCGTTGACGGGCCCGCTCCTGTCTTTGATCGACCGCCGCCACGGAGCGGCCGCGCCGCCGCCGCCCAGGAAGGGCGAGCAGGTCGCGACGGGGTGACTCCCCCGCCGGGGCGGCGGAGGCCCTGCGGCGGCGCCGGTGGAACAGGTGCCGGTGGAACAGGTCGAGAAAACCCTTGGAAAAAGGACTGTGAGGTCAGGCTTCCCCATGGTGGAACACCACGACGAGACCAGGTCGGCCTACGACGGGATCGTCGAACTCTACGCGTCGATGTTCGCCGACCGGCTGGAGACACAGCCGTTCGCGCGGTCCATGATCGGCACCTTCGCCGAGTTGGTACGCGGGACGGGCAACCTGCGGACAGCCGACGTCGGGTGCGGGCCCGGGCATCTGACGGCCATGCTGGACGGCCTGGGGCTGGACGCCTTCGGGCTCGACCTCTCCCCCGCCATGATCGACCACGCCCGGCGGACCCATCCGAAGCTGCGGTTCGACGAGGCGCGGATGGAGGCCATGCCGGTCGAGGCCGGCTCGCTCGGTGGTGTGATGGCCCACTACTCGATGATCCACACTCCGCCCGGAGAACTGGGCGCGCTGCTCGCCGAGCAGGTGCGCGTCCTGGCACCGGGCGGCCTGCTGCTGGTCTCGTTCTTCGGGACCGACGGACCCGAACCGGTCCGCTTCGACCACAAGGTGGCGCCCGCCTACAGCTGGCCGGTGGACCGGATGACCGAGTTGCTCGCAGGGGCCGGGCTCACGCCGTTCGCCCGGTTGCTCCACGATCCCGCCTCCGAGCGGGGTTTCCTCGACGCGCACGTGCTGTCCCGCCTGTCGTGAAGCGCGCGGCGCCTCGGGGAGCGGGCGGTCCTGGTATCCGGCAGGGAGAACGCCGCACCCGGCTGGGGTGCCCGGTTCGGTGGCCCGCCGCCGGACGCCCGCCCATTACGGCGATCACACACACGTTTCGGTTACGCTCCCCAAATGTTCGACCCCGTCCCCGCAACACGGCCCTCCGGTGGCCTCGCAGTGCGCTGTACGAGGGCGCTGCTCTCCCCCTGGTCCCGGTTCTCCCTGCTCGTGGCGGTCCTGCTGGCCGCCGCCACCACGATGCTGCTGTTCGAACCACAGCGTCTGCTCGCCTCCGGCTGGCCGCCCCAACTCACGGGCTCCGCCGCGGCGATGCTGTTCGGACTCGCGTACGGCGTGTGCACGGTCGCCTTCGTGCCGCGCCCGTTGCTCAACCTGGCCGCCGGTGCGCTGTTCGGGGCCCAGGCCGGTCTCGCGGCGGCGCTGGCCGGGACCGTCCTCGGTGCCGGGGTGTCCTTCCTGCTCGGCAGGGTGCTGGGGCAGGACGCGCTCCGGACGCTGTTGCGCGGCAAGTACCTGAAGGCGGCGGACGGGCTGCTGAGCCGGCACGGGTTCAGGTCCATGCTCGCGCTGCGACTCTTCCCCGGGGTGCCGTTCGCCGCGGCCAACTACTGTGCGGCGACCTCGCGCATGGGCTACCCGCCGTTCCTGCTCGCCACGGGGATCGGCTCGATCCCGAACACGGCGGCCTACGTCATCGCCGGCAGCACGGCCTCCTCGCCGACGTCGCCGGTCTTCCTGGCGGCGATGGGCTTCATCGTGCTGTCCGGTGCGGGTGCCGCGCTGGTGGCGTGGCGCAAGCGGCACAGGCTGGGCGGCACCGACGGCGCGGTTCCCCCGGGGCAGGCGGCGCGGTCCGGGCAGGAGGCCGGCAGCGCGGCGTAGCCAGGGGCAGGCGGGAGTCTGTTCACCTCCAGGCGATACGCTGCCCGCAACCGACAGAGGATGTCCGGGGCCGTGGCGTCCCGTCCCCCTTTCTGACCGCATCCGCACGGTGCCGACGGCTTTCACGCCCGTCGGCCGTTGCATGAGTACCTCCGGGATGGCCTAAGCCCCATGAGCTGGTTCGAATCATTCGTCCTGGGCCTCGTTCAGGGACTGACCGAGTTCCTGCCGATCTCCTCCAGCGCGCATCTGCGGCTGACCGCCGCCTTCGCGGGCTGGCACGACCCGGGGGCCGCGTTCACCGCGATCACCCAGATCGGCACGGAGGCCGCGGTCCTCATCTACTTCCGCAAGGACATCGCACGGATCATCTCGGCCTGGTCCCGGTCCCTGACGAACTCCTCGATGCGCGGCGACCACGACGCCCAGATGGGCTGGCTGGTCATCATCGGCTCGATTCCCATCGGCGTCCTCGGTGTCACCTTCAAGGACCACATCGAGGGTCCCTTCCGCGACCTCCGCCTGATCGCGACGACACTGATCGTCATGGGCGTCGTCCTCGGCATCGCGGACCGCCTCGCGGCGCGCGACGAGACCGGCGGCAAGCACCGGGCGATCAAGGAGCGCAAGTCGCTCAAGGAACTGGGTGTCAGGGACGGCCTGATTTTCGGCTTCTGCCAGGCGATGGCCCTGATCCCCGGCGTCTCCCGCTCGGGCGCGACGATCAGCGGTGGCCTGCTCATGGGCTACACCCGTGAGGCGGCGGCCCGCTACTCGTTCCTGCTGGCGATCCCGGCGGTGCTGGCCTCGGGCGTGTTCGAGTTGAAGGACGCCGGTGAGGGACACGTCTCCTGGGGTCCGACCATCTTCGCGACGATCATCGCGTTCGTGGTCGGCTACGCGGTCATCGCGTGGTTCATGAAGTTCATCACGACGAAGAGCTTCATGCCGTTCGTCATCTACCGCGTGATCCTGGGCATCGTGCTCTTCATCCTGGTCGGCGCGGGTGTGCTGAGCCCCCACGCGGGCGATTCGGCGGGCTGACCCACCCCACCAGGGGATTCGTCCCCCGGCCGCGCGGTTCGGGGCGGCCGCACGGGGGCGGGCGGGCGGCCGGGCTTCGCAGGTGCAGGACGTGCTCCCGCGCACTGACACACCGCCCGCGGACAGGCCGGCCCGTCCCCGTCGTGGACCCTCGTCCCCGACACGGTCGACGCCATTGTCAGCCCCCGCCCGTAGACTGGGCGCATGCCCCTACCACCTGCTGAGCAGAATCCTGTCCGCTCACTCACCGAGCTGAACGCGGAGATTCGCGCGCTCGTGGAGGGCGGTCTGGGCTCGCTGGAGGCCCGCCAGGAGTATGAGCGACTGCTGGTCGAGTGGGGTTCCGCGGTGCAGGAAGGTGTCGTCGAGGCGGCGTAGGGGGAAGTGAGCTGTGCTCAGTACACGTCCCGCACGTACCGCTTGTCGGCGGCGAGCTGCTTGACGTACGCGGCGGAGGCGCCCTCCTGAAGTCCGCCGTGGGCGACGGCGATGTCCCGCAGTGCCCGGTCCACGTCCTTCGCCATCCGGGAGGCGTCGCCGCAGACGTAGACGTGGGCCCCCTCCTGGAGCCAGGACCACAGCTGGGCGCCGTGCTCACGCATCCGGTCCTGGACGTAGACCTTCGCGCGCTGGTCACGGGAGAAAGCGGTGTCCAGCCGGGTCAGGGTGCCGTCGCGGCGCAGGGAGTCGAGCTCCTCGCGGTAGTAGAAATCGGTGGCGCTGCGCTGCTCGCCGAAGAACAGCCAGTTGGGGGCTGCGTGACCGAGGACCCGCCGCTCGTCGAGGAATCCGACGAACGGGGCGACGCCGGTGCCGGGGCCGACCATGACCATGGGGGTGGCCGGGTCGGCCGGTGGCCGGAAGTGCGGGGCGCTCCGGACGAAGACGGGGACGGGGCTGCCCGGCTCCGCGTCGGCGAGGAAGGTGGAGGCCACTCCTTTGCGGACGGCGCCGTGCCGGTTCTCGTAGCGGACGACGGAGACGGTGAGACGCACGAGGCCTGGGTCGCTGAGTGGGCTGGAGGATATGGAGTAGAGCCTCGGCCGGAGCCGCGTGAGGGCCCCGGTCCACTCGGCCGCGGTGGCGCGGGCGGAGTGTTCCGCGATGACGTCGACGGCCTGCCTCCCCCAGGCCCACTGGGCGAGTTCACCCTTGTTGTCGGGGCGCAGGAGCTTTTTGAGGGTGCGGTCGTGTGTGCGCTCGGCGACCAGCCGCAGCAGAGCCGGACTGATCCGGGCGACGTCCAGGTGTCGGTGGAGCGCCTCGCCCAGGGGTACGGGGCCGACGCCTGCCAGGTCGACCGGTACCGCGGCATCCAGTCCGGTGACGGCCAGCCATTCCGCCACGAGATCGGGGCAGTTGCGTGCCTCCACCCCGAGGGCGTCACCCGCTTCGTACGTGAGCGGTACGGGGCTGTCCTGCGTGTCGAAAGTGAACTGCCGAACTTCTTTGGTGGCCCCGGGGAGGCTGAGCAGCTTGTTGCCCACGAGGCGCCCGGTCGTTCTGCGTTTCGAGTGGGCCGGGGTCACGGAAGCGGCGTCGAGGGTGGGCGGCGCGGGAGGGCCGGACGGGGCGCCCAGTGCCGCGAACACCTCGTCGAGCCACCGCCCGGCCGGCTCCTCGTAGTCCGGTTCGCAGTCCGTACGGGGGACGAGCCGCACGGCGCCGAGTTCGCCGAAGCGTTCGTCCAGCCGCCTGCCGTGCCCGCAGAAGTCGTCGTACGAGGAGTCCCCCAGGGCGAGTACGGCATAGCGCACGCCGTCCAGCCGGGGTGTGTCGGCCGCGCTGAGCGACTGCCAGAAACCGGAGCCGTTGTCCGGAGCGTCGCCGTCTCCGAACGTGCTGGTGACGACCAGCAGATCGGCTGTGCGCGGGAGGCTCTCCAGGGGCCGGTCGTCCATCCCGAGGAGGGTCGCCGTCCGCCCTTCGGCAGTCAGCCGCCGGGCCGCTGCCTCGGCCACCACCTCGGCGTTCCCGGTCTGCGACGCCCACAGCACGACGATCTGCCTTCCTGACACCGCGTCGGGTACCTGCGCCGTCGTCCCGTCGGGTCGAGCATCTCGCGAGTCGGTGCCGGGAGTTCGGGAGAACATGCCGGCCAGGACCCCGTTGGCCCAGAGGGCGTGGTCCGGCTCGAACGGTGCGTGCACCGGGAGCACGGGTGTGCCCTCGGTCTGTGTGCCGAGTCCCGCGAGGAACCCGGACAGGTAGCGCCGCTCGTGTTCGGCAAGTACGGGTGGGGCCACGTCCGCGATCCCGAACACCCCGGCGAGGACCGCGGCGGGGGTCGCGGCGGGGGTCGCGGCGGCGGCTTCCGCCGGCACGGGGACAGAGGGCTGCGCGGCGGCGGCGACCTTCACCAGTGTCACGGCACAGATCTTGAACTCGGGCTGGAAGGACACCGGGTCGACGGCGTCGTTCGTGACCGCGTTGACGCTGAGGTACTCGCCGAAGAGATCGTTCCAGTGGAACGGTGCGAAGCAGTCCCCGGGCCGCACCCGGTCGGTCACGACGGCCGGCAGCACGGCGCGGCCGCGCCGAGAGGCGACCTCGACGGAGTCGCCCTCGGCGATCGAGAGGGCTGCCGCGTCCTGCGGGCTGATCTCCACGAAGGGTCCGGGGTTCAGCCGGTTGAGCTTGGTGACCTTCCCGGTCTTCGTCAGGGTGTGCCACTGGTGCTGCAGGCGGCCCGTGTTGAGCACGAAGGGGAAACCGTCGCCGGGCATCTCGGCCGCAGGCATGTGCGGGCGGGCGAAGAACACCGCCCGGCCGCTCGCGGTGGGGAAGGCAAGCCGGGGCACACTCCCGTCCGGGCGTACGGCCAGGGTCTGGCTGACGCCGTCGTTCAGGTAGCGGACCGGATTGCGGTCGGGCCCGTCCAGGGCGGCGCTGGGCCACTGGACGGGGGTGCGGCGCAGCCGTTCGTAGGTGACTCCGCGCAGGTCGTATCCGGTCTTCGGGTTGTGGGCCCGCTTGATCTCGTCGAAGATCTCCTCGGCGCTTGTGTAGCCGAAGGCCTCTTCGTAGCCCATCTCGCACGCGATGCGAGCGATGATCCGCCAGTCCGGCCATGCCTCCCCCGGCGGATCGGCTGCCTGCCGGGCGAGCGTGAGGTTCCGCTCCGAGTTGACCATGACGCCCTCGGCTTCGCCCCAGAGCGCGGCGGGCAGGGCGACGTCGGCGTAGGCGTTGGTCTCGGTGTCGGCGAACACGTCCTGGGTGACGACGAACTCCGCCGCCTCGAGCCCCTCGATGACGGTCCGGCGGTTGGCCACGGATGCCACCGGGTTGGTGCAGATGATCCAGCACGCCTTTATTTCGCCGTCCGACATGCGCCGGAACATGTCGACGGTCCCGATACCCGCCGCGTCCGTACTCAGGGTCCCCGGCTCGACGTCCCACAGTTCCTCGACGTAGGCCCGGTCCTCGTCCGAGTGCAGTGCGCGCTGGCCGGGCAGGCCGGGGCCCATGTAACCCATCTCGCGGCCGCCCATGGCGTTGGGCTGGCCTGTGAGCGAGAACGGGCCGCTGCCGGGGCGGCAGATGGCCCCGGTGGCGAGATGCAGATTGACGAGGGCGTTGGTGTTCCAGGTCCCGTGGGTGCTCTGGTTGAGGCCCATGGTCCAGCAGCTCATCCACTCGCCCGCCTCACCGATCCAGCGGGCGGCCAGGCGGATGTCGGCCTCCGGGATGCCGGTGATCTCCGCGACCGCGGCAGGCGGGTAGTCCTTCAGGAAGCCGGGCATGGCCTCCCAGCCCTCGGTGTGCTCGGCGATGAACTCCGGGTCGGTGTGGCCGTTCTCGACGAGCAGGTGCATCACGCCGTTGAGCAGGGCCAGGTCCGTGCCCGGGCGTATCTGCAGGAAGAGATCGGCCTTGTCGGCGGTGGCGTTGCGCCGGGGGTCGACCACGATGAGCTTCGCGCCGGCCTTCACCCGTTCCATGAGGCGGAGGAAAAGGACGGGGTGGCAGTCCGCCATGTTCGAGCCGATGACGAGGAACGTGTCGGCGTGCCCGAAGTCCTCGTACGAGCCGGGCGGGCCGTCGGCGCCCAGCGAGAGCTTGTAGCCACTGCCCGCGCCGGCCATGCAGAGCCGGGAGTTGGATTCGATCCAGCTCGTGCGGACGAAGCCCTTGGCCAGTTTGTTGGCGAGGTACTGCGCCTCCAGCGTCATCTGCCCGGAGACGTAGAGGGCGAGCGCGTCGGGCCCGTGCTCGTCGACGATCGCGCGGAGCCGTCGCGCGGTCTCCCTGACCGCCGCTTCCATGGGCGCGGGTGCGGGCTCCTCGCTGCGGTCCGCCCGCACCAGGGGCGTCGTCAGCCGGCCGGGAGCGGCCAGCATCTCGGCGCTCGTCGCCCCCTTCGTACAGAGCCGACCGCCGTTCGCGGGGTGCGCCTTGTCCCCCGCAACCTTCAGGACCGTACGCCGTCCGTCGGGGCCCATGCCGATGTCGAGGACCATCCCGCAGCCGACACCGCAGTACGAGCAGACCGTCCGCACCTGGGTGGGGGTGTCCGGCTGCGGGTTCGGCACGGTCATGGACGGCCTTTCATGGGGGACGCTGACATCGCGAGGGTACGGAACCGCCGTTTCCCCGGTGTCACGCAGGGCGATCAAGCGTGGTTACGTCCATTGCACAGTCACCGGCGCGCACCGGTGAGGGCCACCGGGCCCGGGGCGCTCGACGGGTCGTGCTCGCGGTTCGGGGCTGTTTCGGCACGGGCCCGGGGCGGGCGGAGACGTTGCGGACACCCCCTAGGCGTGCCGCTCCCGACCGACGAGACTTGGGCGATGACACAGCGCGTGGCTCTCGCGACGGTGATGGACCGGCTCTCCATCGATGCAGTGATCACCGACTACGCGGTGGCGGTGGGCGACGGTGCCTGGGAGGAGTACGGCGCACTGTTCACGCCGGACGGGCAGGCCGACTACCGCGGCGCGGGCGGGTCCCTGGGACCGGCCGCCGAGGCCGGGAGGTGGCTCGCGGAGGACTTCCGGTCCTTCCCTGCCCGCCAGCATCTGATCGTCAACCGGCGTCTGGACCTTCAGGATCTGGGCGGCTATCCGGGCGACCAGGCGCAGGTGCGGGCCGACTACCTCAGTCCGGCGGGCCCGGAAGCCTGGGACGGGGAGTCGGCTCCGGCCCTGTTCACCGGCGGCCGGTACGTCTTCGAACTGCGGCGTACGGAAGAGGGCTGGCGGATACGGACCGCCACGGCGCACCGGAAGTGGCGGTACGCCCCCGGAGCGGACGCGGGCTGATCCGCTGCCGGTGACGGCCGTCGCACACCTCGGTACCGCGGCACGCCCCCTGTGCGCTGCTGATCTTCTGCACCACACTGGGATCAAGCGCAGGACGGGCGAGGAGGAGACGCATGCCGATGCGGGGCGAGCGGCCTCCGGCCGTGCGGGCGGGCGAGGGCGGCGCACGGCCGTACGAGCGGCTGCTGCGGTCCCGAACCGGGCGGGGCGTCGCGGCCCTGTGCGCGGGAGCCCTGCCCGCCCTCACGTTTCCGACGCCCTCGCTCTGGTGGCTCGCCTACGTCGCTCTGGTGCCCTGGCTGCTGCTGATCCGGTCGGCGGGGACGGGGCGCCGTGCGGCGGCCGACGGCTGGCTCGGCGGCGTGGGCTTCATGCTCGCCGTGCACCACTGGCTGATGCCGAGCCTTCATGTGTTCATCGTGGTGCTCGCCGCACTGCTCGGTCTGCTGTGGGTCCCCTGGGGCCTGCTCGTGGCCCGGATGCTCGGGGGCCCGCCGTCCGTACTCCGCTCCGCGGCCGCAGTGGCCGTGGTGCCCTCCGGATGGCTGATGATCGAACTGGTCCGCTCCTGGGAGGGGCTCGGCGGCCCGTGGGGGTTGCTCGGCGCGAGCCAGTGGGACGTCCCGCCCGCGCTGCGCGTCGCCTCGGTGGGCGGAGTGTGGCTGGTCAGTCTGGGCGTGGTGGCCGTGAACACGGCGCTCACGCTGCTGCTCGCCGTACCGGCGGCCCGCACGTCCGCGGCCGCGTGTCTGGTGGCCGGGGCGATCGGCGTCGGGGCGACCGTGGCCTGGGCGCCGCAGCCCCGGGTTTCGGGTACGGCCCGGATCGCGGTGGTACAGCCGGGTCTGGTCGAGGGTCCCCGCAGCGTCGAGCGCCGCTTCGCGCGCGGCGAGGAGCTGACCCGCGGTCTGGACGGGCGGGGCGTGGACCTGGTGGTGTGGGGCGAGAGCAGTGTCGGTGTCGATCTGTCCCGGAGTCCGGGCACGGCGGACCGCGTCGCCGCGCTGTCGCGTCTGGTCGGCGCCGACGTGCTGGTCAACATGGACGCGCGTCGCACGGACGGCCCGGGCCGCACCGGCATCTTCAAGTCAG
Source organism: Streptomyces sp. NPDC005752 (assembly GCF_040630715.1). Taxonomy (NCBI): domain Bacteria; kingdom Bacillati; phylum Actinomycetota; class Actinomycetes; order Kitasatosporales; family Streptomycetaceae; genus Streptomyces; species Streptomyces sp. NPDC005752. The sequence goes on from NZ_JBEXYB010000013.1 coordinate 113,398, forward strand.
CGGTGCTGGTGGGCCCCGAGGGCCCGACCGGGGACCGCTACGACAAGATGCGCCTGGTGCCGTTCGGTGAGTACGTCCCGGCCCGCGGGCTGCTCGGATGGGCCACCTCGGTGGGCAAGGCGGCGGGCGAGGACCGGCTGCGCGGCAGCGGCCCCGTGGTGATGGACCTGCCGGACGGGCTGCGCGTGGGCCCTCTGGTGTGCTTCGAGTCGGCGTTCCCCGACATGAGCCGGCAGCTGGCGAAGGACGGGGCGCAACTGCTGCTCGCCCAGTCGTCCACCTCGACGTTCCAGCACAGCTGGGCCCCCGCGCAGCACGCCTCGCTCGGGGCGCTGCGGGCGGCCGAGACGGGGCGCCCGATGGTGCACGCGACGCTCACGGGTGTGAGCGCCGTGTACGGGCCTCGGGGTGAACGGGTGGGAGCGCCGCTCGGTACGGACGCGAGCGAGGCCGCCGTGTACGACGTACCGCTCGCCCGGGGCACCACTCTCTACGTCCGGCTGGGCGCCTGGCCGGTGTACGGCGCGCTTGCGGTCCTGGCCGTCTTCCTGGGTGCGGCGGGGCTGAGGCGTCTCAGGACGCCTGCTCCACCGCGTCCAGGACGACCCGCTCGCACAGCCGGTGGGTCTCCAGAGCGTCCTGGGCGCTGAGAACCCGCCCGGCCCGGACCGCGTCGAGGAAGGACAGCACGCTTTGTTCGATGCCTCGCTGGCGGGCGACCGGCACCCAGTCACCGCGTCGCCGCATGGTCGGCTGCCCCTTGTGGTCGATGACGTCCGCGAGGTTGAGGACCTGGCGCTTGGCGTCCTGCCCCGAGACCTCGAGGATCTCCTCCGTCGATCCGTTGAGCCGGTTCATCATGCCGATGGCGGTGAATCCGTCACCGGACAGCTGGAGCACCACGTGGTGCATCAGCCCGTCGGCGACGCGTGCCCGCACGACGACGTTCGACACGGGGCCGGGGACCAGGAAGCGCAGGGTGTCGACGACGTGGACGAAGTCGTCGAGGACCATGGTGCGCGGGTCCTCGGGGAGGCCCACCCGGTTCTTCTGCATGAGGATCAGCTCGCGCGGGTGCTCGGCACACTGCGCGTACGACGGGGCGAGCCTGCGGTTGAACCCGACCGCGAGCGAGACGCCGCGGTCCTCGGCGAGGGCCACCAGGCGCTCGGAATCGGCGAGTTCGTACGAGAGGGGCTTGTCGACGTAGGTGGGGACGCCCGCTTCGAGCAGCCGGCCGGCGATCTCCGCGTGAGCTGAGGTCGGGGCGTGCACGAAGGCGGCGTCCAGCCCCTGGGCCAGGAGCGGGCCGAGGTCCTCGTGACACTGCGCCGGGGGGATCCGGTGGGACGCCGCCACGGCTGCCAGCGTGGCCGGGGTGCGGGTCTGCAGATGCAGTTCGACGCCGGGCAGGGTCGTCAGTACCGGCAGATACGCCTTCTGCGCGATGTCGCCGAGCCCGATGCAGCCGACCTTCACGAGGTTCTCCCTGTCGCCTTGACCAGGGTGTCGTCACGGTCGCGTGCTCTGCCCTTCCCTGGTCACGGCAGCATACGTGCGCTGCGGCGGATGCCAGTCGCAGATGCCGTCGAACGTCCGGAGGACGAGCCCGGGGCCGAGCCGGGAGACCGCGGACATGAGCCCGTTGCGCAGGGCGACGGCCGGCGCCCCCGACAGCCTCGTCATCCGGGAGACCTGCGCAGCCTTGCGGACCATGGCGGTCGTGCGAGGCACCCTGGCCGCGCTGTAGGAAGCCAGGCCCTCGCCCAGGTTCCCGTCCGGCGTGACGTGGTGGGCGAGCACGACGGCGTCCTCGATGGCCTGGTTGCCGCCCTGCCCGAGGAAGGGCACCATGGCGTGCGCGGAGTCACCGACGAGCACCGTGCGCCCCCGGTGGAACGACGGCAGCGGGTCGTCCAGGTGGTACACGTCGTGGCGGAGCACCTGGTCGGGCGCCACCGAGGCGATGATCCCGGGGATCGGGTCGTGCCAGTCGCCGTACCTGCGCAGCAGTTCCGCCTTCTCGTCGTCCGCGGCCCGGGCTCCCGCCGGCACGGCCGCCGCAGCGTAGGCGTAGATCCCGCCGTCCTTCAGGGGGTGACTGCCCCACAGTGCGCCGCGGCCCCAGGTCTCGTGCGGACTGAACGTGCGGCCGGGTCCCGGGGAGATGAGGCGCCAGGTGGTGAAGCCGCTGTACGAGGGGCCGGGATGACGCGGGAAGAGCGTGGTGCGTACCGCCGACCCGATTCCGTCGGCTCCGATCACCAGGTCGGCCTCGATGTCTTCCGAGGGAGTCCTGACCACGGCCCGGCGCCCGTCCGCGCTGCCGGGTGCGAGGAGCTGTGCCGGTGTGCCGGTGTGCACGGCGGACGCGGGGAGCCGGGCGCGGAGCAGGCCGATGAGCACGGAGCGGCGCAGCAGCACGAGGGGCCCGCCGAACCGCTCGGCCGCGGCGGAGCTGTCCGTCCGGGCGAGCCGGCGCCCGGACGGCGTGCACATGCCCCCGTCGCCCTGCCAGGCGGCGCGTGACCTGACCTCGTCGCCGAGCCCGATGACGTCGAGGGCACGCTGGGAGTTGGGGGCGAGGCTGATGCCCGCGCCGATGGGTTCGAGCGAGGAGGCGCGCTCCAGCACGGTGACCTGCCAGCCGCTCCGGAACAGTGCCGCGGCGGCGGTGAGTCCGCCGATGCCGCTGCCGATGACCACCGCTCGGGACGTCGCCACGCCTGAGCCCCCTTTTCACTACACCTGTAGTAACGACCTCACCTTACTACAGGTGTAGTGGGAGCGGTAGATTGGCTCCGTGCCCACACACCCGACACCCGCAGACAGCGTTGCGCAGGCAGGCCCCTTCCGTGCCGACCTGATCGCCGACGCCGCGCTCACCCTCCTCGCGGAACGCGGCATGAGGGGCCTCACACACCGGGCGGTGGACGAGCGGGCCGGACTCCCCCAGGGCTCGACGTCGAACCACGCCCGCACCAGGGAGGCACTGCTGGAAGCCGCCGTTCGCCGGCTGGCCGAGCTCGAAGGGCAGGTGCTCGCGCCCGGGGAGCTACAGGCGGGTGGCGGTCCGGAAGGGATGGCCGCAGGGCTCGCGCACGCACTGCACCGGTATCTGTCCGGCAGCGCCGAGCTCCTGGTGTGCCGCTACGAGTTGGCGCTGGAGGCCACGCGACGCCCCGCGCTCAGGACGTTCTACGACGAGGCGGGCAGGCGGTTCCGCGAACCGCTGGTGGCGCTGATGGCCACGGCTGGGTCGGCCGAACCGGAACGCCATGCGCTCTCGGTCGTGGCGTGGGCCGAGGGAATGATGTTCGCGTGCGCCGTGGGGTCCTACCACCGGGCCGTGCCGACGGAGGCACAGCTGCGGACGGGCTGCACCGAGTTGCTACGGGGAATGCTCGGTCCGGGCACGTCGGGGGCGTCGGGCACGTGAAGGAGAGGGCCCTCGGGGCGGCCGGGCGGTTTCCAGGGTCCGCCGACGCCGCGCGGTGCTCCGGGCCGGGTCACTCCCCTGCCGTACTCCCCCGCATGCGCCGCTCCAGACGTCCGATGGCTGCGCGGACACCTCCGCCGTATCCGTCGTCCTCCAGTACACCGACGGCGTCCCAGGCCCGGTCCAGGTGGACCCGGGCGGCCTTGAATCGCTGCAGTTTCACGTAGTCCGCAGCCAGATTGAGGTGCAGCGACGGTACGAGGGCCCGCACCGCTGTGGCGTCCCGGTGCTCCGCGTCCGCTTCCGCGCACACCGCCCCGGCCAGGCCCTCGGCGGCCGTCAGTGCCCGGAGGTCCCAGGCCAGCTCGTCCCCGGGGTCGTCCTGGGAATCGGCCATGTAGTGGGCGAGGGTGCAGCGGTGCAGGGCCTCACCGCTCTCACCGATCTCCGACCAGATGGTCCCGAACCGGTTGCGTGCCTCTTCCCTGTCCCCCGCGTGGAGCAGCATGACCGCCTGGCCGATCCTGGTCATGACGGCGTCGCCCGGCACTTGCTGCTGCTCCACCACAGGGGCCTCTCTGATCAGCGCCCGGCATGTCCGGTCACTCAGACGCTAGTCGCAGCCATCGGCAATCCCGCTCAGGCGCGGGCCCTCGCGGCCGGCCGGGTCGGCTGCAGGCCCAGATCCGGGATCCGCCAGTCGATGGGCTCGTGCCCCTGTGCGGCGACGGCCTCGTTGATCTGGGTGAAGGGACGGGAACCGAACCACTTCTTGGCGGAGAGCGGCGAGGGGTGCGCACCCTTGACCACCACGTGGCGGTCCTGGTCGATCAGCGGGATCTTCTTCTGCGCGTAGTTGCCCCAGAGGACGAACACGGCCGGGTCGGGCCGCTCGGCCACCGCGCGGATGACCGCGTCGGTGACCTTCTCCCAGCCCCTGGCCTTGTGTGAATTCGCCTCGCCGCCGCGGACCGTCAGCACCGCGTTGAGCAGCAGGACGCCCTGCTCGGCCCACGGCATCAGGTATCCGTTGTCCGGAACCGGCAGGCCGAGCTCCTCGTTCATCTCCTTGTAGATGTTGCGCAGCGAGGGGGGCGTTCTGACGCCCGGCCGCACCGAGAAGCACAGGCCGTGGCCCTGGCCCTCACCGTGGTAGGGGTCCTGGCCGAGGACGAGCACTTTCACCCGGTCGTACGGCGTGGCCTCCAGCGCGGCGAAGACCTGTTCGCGCGGCGGGTACACCGGCCCCCTGGCCCGCTCCTCCTCGACGAAGGCCATCAGCTCCTCGAAGTAGGGCTTCTGCAGCTCATCGCCGAGGACGCCGCGCCAGGACTCGGGCAGCAGGTCGGTGTCGGTCACGTCCACAACCTCCGGAAAGCAATCGGTTCTTGACCAAGAACCTACCGGGGGCCACTGACAACGGGACCGCCGAGCCCGCTACCAGCTCGTCTTGCGGTACAGCTCCCACATCTGCATGACCGTCTGCGGGTCGAGCGCCCGCTCGCCGCCACCGATGTCCTCGCCCGCCGCAACGTAGAGCTTGCCCTGCCACAGGGGCAGCAGCCGCACGTCCTTGACGAGGATCTCCTGGGCCCGCTTGAACTGGTCGGCCACGGCTCCGCGGTCGCTCTCCTTGCGGGAGGTCGGCAGCAGCTGCTGGGTGATCTCGCGGCTCAGGTACGGGGTGCCCGTGACGCTGTCCTGGCCCACGAAAGGAGCGATGAAGTTGTCCGGGTCCGGGAAGTCGGGGAACCAGCCACGCCCGAAGACGGGGTAGTCGCCCTTGGTGAATCCTTCCTGGAAGGTCTTCCACGGGGCGCTCTTCAACGTGATGCGGAACAGGCCGGACGCCTCGAGCTGGCGCTTCAGCTCGGCGAACTCGCGAGCGGTGGAGGAGCCGTAGCGGTCCGTGGTGTACCAGAAGGTCAAGTCCACCGGCTCGGTGATACCCGCCCTGGAGAGCAGCGCCCTGGCCTCGGCCACATCCGGGTCGCCGAAGGAGTCGAAGAAGCTGGTGGCGTGCCCGGCGATGCCCTTCGGGACCATGGAGTACAGCGGTTCGGCGGTGCCCTGGTAGACCTTGGCGACCAGGGCGTCACGGTCCACCACCTGCGCGACGGCCCGCCGGACGGCGGCCTTCCCCGCGGCCGGGTCGTCGGGGTTGAAGACGAGGAAGCGGATGTCGGCGCCGACCGACTCCACGATCTGCAGACCGTTGTTGTCCTTCTTGTCGTCCTCGAGCCCGATGACCTCCTCGGCGGTCAGACCACGGTAGGTGGCGTCGATCTCCTTGTTCTTCAGCGCCTCCACCATGGGGGTGGAGTCCTCGAAGTAACGGATCGTGACCGCGTCGTTCTTCCGGTCCGCGAAGCCCTTGTAGCCGGGGTTCCTGGTCAGCTCGGCCCGCTTGCCCGGCTCGTACGAATCGAGGACGTACGGTCCCGAACCGGTGACCTTGCCGTCGTCGCGGATGCTGTCCGCCGGGTAGTCACCGGGGGCGACGATCGACATCGCGGGAGTGGCCAGGATGAACGGGAAGGTCGCGTCCGCCTTGGCCAGGTGGAAGATCACCGTGTCCTCGCCCTTGGTCTCCACCCGGTCGAGGGATCCGAGAAGGCCTGCCGGACCGCCCTTGACCTTGATCTTCATGATCCGGTCGATGGAGTACTTCACGGCCTCGGCGTCGATCTTCTCCCCGTCGGAGAACTTCAGGCCGGCGCGCAGGGTGCACCGGTAGGCCATGCTCGTGGAGTCGGTGAAGAGACATTCCTTCGCCGCGTCGGGCTCGGGGCTGGTACTGCCGGTCGGGAAGCTCACCAGAGTCTGGAAGACGTTCCTCATCAGTTCCCAGGAACCGTCCCACGCCGCCGCCGGGTCAAGCGTCGAGGGCGAGCTCGTCGTACCGACCGATATCCGCTGGTCCGTCTCCGAACCACTGTCGGACAGCAGACCGCAACCGGCGAGCAGAGAAAGGGATGCAAGGGCTGCAGCGGCCTGCAGACTGGCCCGGTAGAACACGCGCACGCTCCTCGATCGGCCTTTGGGTCGGCAGACCATACCGCAGTGCCCCGCCGGGGCAACCCGCTGGCCCGGCAGGGCAATCCATCGGTCCGGCGGGGCACTTGAGTCAATCGGGGCCAAACCCGCTCAGGCCTCTCTCAGGCCACGCCGGCGTTCAGGAAGATGCCGCCGTCGACCACGAGCGTCTGCCCCGTGACCCAGTCGGACTGGTCCGACGTGAGGAAAGCCGCCGCACCGCCGATGTCCTGCGGGACACCGAGCCTGCCCAGCGGGTAGGCGGCCGCCGCCTCGGCCTCACGGCCCTCGTACAGAGCCTCCGCGAACTTGGTCTTCACCACGGCCGGGGCGATCGCGTTGACCCGTACGACCGGCGCGAACTCGTGTGCCAGCTGAAGGGTCAGGTTGACCATGGCCGCCTTGCTCATGCCGTAGGCACCGATGAACGGCGACGCCGAGACGCCCGCCACCGAGGCGATGTTGACGATCGCCCCGCCGTTCTCCCTCTGCCATGCCTTCCACGTCTGCTGGGCGAACCCGAGCGCCGAGATCACATTGGTCTCGTAGACCTTGCGTGCGACGTTGAGATCGAGCTCGGCCATCGGCCCGAACACGGGGTTCGTCCCCGCGTTGTTGACCAGGTAGTCGACCCGGCCGAACGCCTCCATGGCACGTTCGACGGCCGCGGCCTGGTGCGCCTCGTCGTGCGCCTTGCCCGCGATGGCGACCGCCCGGTCGGCTCCGAGCTTCTCGACGGCCTCCTTCAGGGCGTCCTCGCCACGGCCCGTGATGACCACCCGGTCACCCCGCGCGACGAACGCCTCGGCGATGCCGTAGCCGATGCCCCGGCTCGCGCCCGTGATGAGCGCGACCTTGCCACTGTCCTGCACAGTCATGTTGTCCGTTGCCCTTCCGGGGTCAGTTGAGCGGTCCGCCGGCGACGTACATGACCTGTCCGGACACGAAGCCCGCGTCCTCGCCCGTGAAGAAGGCGATGGCGTTGGCGATGTCCTCGGGGCGGCCCACGCGCTGCACCGGGATCTGCGTCGCGGCGGCGGCCTGGAACTCCTCGAAGCCCATGCCGACGCGCTCCGCCGTCTGGGCCGTCATCTCGGTGACGATGAAGCCGGGGGCGACGGCGTTCGCGGTCACACCGAACTTGCCGAGTTCCTTGGCGAGCGTCTTGGTGAAGCCCTGGAGACCGGCCTTGACGGCGGAGTAGTTGGCCTGGCCCCGGTTGCCCAGCGCCGAGGAGGACGAGAGCGAGACGATGCGGCCGAACTTGGCCTCCACCATGTGTGACTGGACGGCCTTCGCCATCAGGAACGCGCCCTTGAGGTGCACGTTCACCACGAGGTCCCAGTCGGACTCGCTCATCTTGAAGAGCAGGTTGTCGCGGAGCACACCCGCGTTGTTGACGAGGATCGTCGGGGCGCCGAGCTCGGCGGCCACACGCGCGACGGCGGCTTCCACCTGGGCGCTGTCCGACACATCGCAGCCGACGGCGAGGGCTTTGCCCCCGGCGCCGGTGATCTTCTCGACCGTGTCCTTGCACGCCGCCTCGTCGAGGTCGAGTACGGCGACGGCGCGGCCCTCGGCCGCCAGGCGTACGGCGGTGGCGGCGCCGATGCCCCGTGCGGCTCCCGTCACGATGGCGACGCGCTGCTCGGTGGTGGACATGCTTGGTTCTCCTCGCCCTTGGATCGCGGCTCAGCGGACGTCAGGAAGTTCCCGATAACTGAGCAACCGCTTAGTACCTTCAGCAGTCGAGACGCTAGAAGCCCTGGCACCCGGTGTCAACGGCACACGGGGGCACGGGCGCATGTCACACCGGACGGCGCTGCCGCCCCGCACCTCCCGGGCCGGGGCGACGGCCTCTGGATCAGCGGACCAGCAGGTCGAGCAGCCGCTCCACCTCGGCGGCCGGATCCGCGGTCAGACCGCTGTGGACCGCACCGGGCTGGACGACCGTGGAGCGTGGCGCGATCAGCCAGCGGAAGCGCCGCCCCGCGTCGTCGCCCGCCGCCTGCCCCGCCCCGTCACCGCCGCCGCAGAGGCCCTCGACCGCCCGCAGGGCGGCCTGCACACCGAGTACGTCGGCCTGGGGGTCGAGCGCCTCGAGCTTGCGCTCGTCCAGGTGCGTGCGCGCGGCGACGAAGGACTTGGCCCGGCAGTAGACCAGTACGCCCGCGTTGAAGCACTCCCCGCGCTCCACACGCGGAACCACGCGCAGGACCGCGTACTCGAAAACATCGCGCTCGCTCATCGGCCGCCGCCCTTGCTCTCGCGTACGGCGCCCGCCTGCGCGTCGTGGTCCGTGCCGGTGGGCTTCGGCCGGGGGCTCAGGCGCCCGGTGAGCCAGCCGGGGGCCTGGGAGGGCCGGGTCTTCGTGGGCGCTTCCAGGACGATGCGCTCGTGAATGCCGGCGGCGCGCGCCAGCAACGGCTCCACATACGCCCGGCGCAGCTGATCCGGCGTATCGAAACCCGGCTCACCGGCCAGCCACTCGTCCGGCACCTCCGCCGTCACCTCGGTGAGCAGTTCCTCCGTGACGAGCGGTGCGAGCTCGGCGGCCGCGGCGGCGATGTCGGGCCCGAACGGCGCGAGGACGTGATCGGAGGCGTTGTACGGCTTGGCCGCGGAGGCCTGCGCGCCGGGCCAGTTGTGGTGCCAGATCATGGTGGCCCCGTGGTCGATCAGCCACGGATCGCCGTGCCACACGAGCATGTTGGGGTTCCGCCACGAACGGTCCACGTTGTTGATCAGCGCGTCGAACCAGACGACCCTTCCGGCTTCCGCCGCGCCGACCTCGTAGGCGAGCGGGTCGAATCCGAGGGAGCCCGGCAGGTAGTCCATCCCCAGGTTCAGTCCGGCACTGGCCTTGAGGAGCTCCTGCACCTCCTGGTCCGGCTCGGCGAGACCGATGACGGGGTTGAGCTGAATGGTCACCAGTTCCGGCACCCGCAGCCCCAGCCTCCGGCCGATCTCCCCGCAGACCACCTCCGCGACCAGGGTCTTGCGGCCCTGTCCGGCGCCGGTGAACTTCATGACGTACGTACCCAGGTCATCGGCCTCGACGATCCCGGGCAGTGATCCGCCCTCCCGCAGGGGCGTGACATAGCGAGTCGCTACAACCTCTTGCAACACTTTCCCAGGCCACCAATCTCTTTAGCCTTGCAATCCATGAAGAGCCCCTTCGTGGGATTTCGGCCGGCCCCCCGCGCTCCCCGCGCATACCGTCGATGGTGCCGCCCTCGCTGCCGGCCTCAGGCCCGAAGTGAGCATAGTAACCGAGAGTGATCGCGGGCGAGGAGTGCCCAAGCCACCGAGCCAAGGTCACGACAGTCTCTCCGGCTCCCGGCGTGATCGAGGCGTAGGTGGCCGCGAAGGACATCGCCGAGCGAGCCGGGCCGTCGTGGTCGAGGGCTGCGCCGACGTGATGGCCGCGTGACGCACAGCGGAAGACCACCCGATGTGCACGGGACTTCCTGAGAGGTCCGGCGGGTGAAGTCGCCCGGGCCCCTGCGAGCGAACCGGTGGGTGACGGCCGTCCGGCGCATCCCTGCGGGCCTCAGGACATGCTGCCCCGGCACACCGTCCCCGGGGCCGGGATGCGGCCCGTGCGGAGGTATCGGTCGACCGCCTCCGTGACACAGCGGTTCTGCGGGTATGTGCCGTGGCCCTCCTCCTCGGCCGTCAGGAGCACACCGACACCGTCGCCCAGGGCGAGGGCCATGTGGCGGGCGCCGAGGTACGGGGTGTTCGGGTCTCCGGTACCGCCGACCACCAGGACGGGGGCCGCACCGTCGGCGTTCACCTGGGGCGTGGTGCGCTCGCCGTCGAACGGCCAGTCGTAACAGAGGTAGACGCCGATGGACCAGGCCGCACCGAACACGGGTGAGGCGGCTTTTATGCGGGCCTCGTCCCTGTCGAGGCGTTCGAAGCCGGGGCGCAGGCTGGAGTCCGCGCAGGTGATCGCGATCTGGGCGCCGCGGCTGCTGTCGCGCGGGGTCACCGCGTGGTCGGCGGAGCCGATGTCGTCCGCTTCCTTGCTCAGCGGACGGCCGTCGTTGTGCTCGATCAGCGCGGTGAGGGCCTCGGCGAGCGGCGACCAGCCGTCCGTGCCGAGGTCGAGATGGTCGCTGACGGCGTACGCGAGGTCGTCGGCGTCGAGGTTCCTTCCGCCGCCGGCCGGGGCCGGCTTCTTCTCCAGGCGGTCGGCCAAGCGCGCCATGCGTCGCGCGGCCTCCTCGGGCCCGTCGCCGGTCGGGCAGTGACGAATACGGGCCGCGCAGTGCGCGGCGAACCGGTCGAACGCCGCCTGAACCGCCTTGACCTGCGACACCTGCTGCTCGTCGAGGTCCTCGGTCGGATCGACGGACGCTTCGAGCACGAGCCGTCCGACGTGCGACGGGTACAGGTGGGCGTAGGCCGCGCCGAGCGCCGTTCCGTACGAGACGCCGAAGTAGTGCAGCCGCTCGTCGCCGAGGAGGTAGCGCATCAGGTCGAGGTCACGCGCGGTGTGCGAGGTACCGATGTACGGGAGGAGCGCCCCGGAGTGCTCGGCGCAGGCGTCGGCCCCGTCGTAGCCGGTGTCGTCCGCGGTCTTTCCGCAGCGCACCGGTAGGGTCGCGCCGACGCCGCGCGGGTCGAAGGAGACCAGGTCGTAGCGGTCGAGGAGCGGCTGGTACTGGTTGAGGTGTTCGGGCAGTCCGCTCACTCCGGACACGCCGGGGCCGCCGAAGTTGAGGACGAGCGAGCCCACGCGCCGGGCGTTCGGGCCGGTGGCCTTGCGGCGGATCAGGGCGACGTCGATCGTCCTGCCGTCCGGTTTCCGGTAGTCGAGGGGGACCTTCATGGCGGCGCAGTCGTAGCCCGTGCGCGCGGTGGGCGGCGAGGTGCAGCGGGACCAGCGGAGGTGCTGGCCGGTGGTGAGCGCGGTGGGCAGACCGGCGGGCGGGTTGTTCGCGGTGAGCTCCGTACGCGGCTCCGCGCTCCGGCCGGGAGCGTCGTGCTGGAGCCAGGCGCCGACGGCCCCGGTCGCGGCGAGGACGACGCCGGCGATGATGCACGCACCGGCCGAGAGGCCCGGTCTGCGGCTTCGTATCGGATGTGTGTCACTCATTGGAATCCCCGCGCTCCCGCCCCTGGACGCCCGCCCCGTGCCCGCATGCCCGTGCCCGTGATCGTCCGACAGTCGAATGAGCGCAGGGTACAAGCCGAACCCGGCCTGCGCCCGCCGGTACTGAGCGCCTATGCCATGGCCCGCCCTGGCCCCTGGTCCGGTACGGGTGACGCATCGGCCGGGTCCTCCCGCATCGGTTCCCAGGCTGCCTCGGACAGGGACTCGGCCATGGCGGCGGTGTAACGGGCGGCGGTCAGCCAGTAGGTGGCGAAGCCGTCGGTGTCGGCAGGGACGAGGCGGCCGAAGAGGTCGCGATCTCGGCGGGCCGCCGAGGCGCACAGGGCGGCGAGAAGGCCGGCGGCTGTGGGCAGGCCGGCCCGGCGGAGGCGGCGGGTCTCGGCGGAGACGTCACCGAGCATGCCGAGGGCGGCGCGGCCCGCCGGGACCGACTGTTCGACGCGCCGCTCCAGGAGGTACAGGGGCGAGTGGGCGCCCGTTCCTCCGGGCTGGGGAGGGGCGGGGCGCACGGGGGCAGCCGGGTCCGGGAGGTCGGCGCGGTGCAGGCGGTCGAGGCCGAGGTCGATCGTGCCCTCGCCGGTGGGGTGCGAACAGGCGAGGAGGGTGAGCCGGGGCTGGAGGGCGGGCACCATGCGGCCGATGATCCTCAGCCGTGTCCCCGGGGCCGCGGCCAACAGCATCAGGTTGTCGCGGTGGGCCAGCGCGGGGTCGTCGTCGGCGGCGGTGAGCCGGACGGAAATACCCCCGTCGCACAGCGCGAGCAGGCAGGTGCCGCCCGACTCCCTTACGGCGCCGAGGAGTTCGACGTCCAGGAAGAGCAGGTCGCTGCCGCCACCGTCCGGGTCCGCGTAGCGGGAGGTGGACCGCAGGGCGCGGGCGGCCTGTTCGGACGGCGGCGTCTCCCACAGGGCGGCGAGCGGCGGCTCCGTCCACGCCGCGCCCCGGGCGGTCACGGCCTTGACGCCCTTGCCGGCGCCCAGTCTGCCGTCCGGCGAGACCGTCGCCCCCGAGACCGCCAGGCCGGCCCGGCCCAGTTCCCGGTGGGTGAGCGCGCTGTCCCCCAGGCGCACGGCCCGATCGGCCACTCCCAGGGCGCGCCCGACGCCTCCGGGTGCCACGTCACCGACGGTGCAGAGGCGGCCGTCGGATCCGGCGACCCAGGTCCGGGCACCGCCGTACCCCGAGTCGGTGACCACGGGCTCGGTGAACAGGCCGTAGAGACGCAGTGAGCCGTCAGGGCTGTACGGCCGGCGTGCGCGGCCTCTGACGGCAGCCAGCTCCGCCCCGGACGTCGTCCCCACTCGGCGCGCGGTGCCCAGGAGTTCGGCCAGGGCCGTGACGAGGTCGGCGGTGCGGTAGGAGGGGTCCCCGGCGCGGGCCGCGCGCAGCAGCGTGACGACGGACAGTGCGGCGCCCGCGGGACGCGGCAGGTGCCGGAGCCGGGCAGTGTGCGCGGCGCGCAGGAGCGCCGACTGGGTGACGGCGCCGGCCCCGCCGACGCCGGCCTCCAGTACGGCGGCCCCCGCCGACCACAGTGCGTCGGCCGCGGCACACTGGGCTGGGCTCGCCGCCTCGGGCGAGGAGGCGGAGTCGGGGTCGGGGGTGGGGTCCGTTCCGGAGGCGGGCTCGGGGACCACCCGGGTGGGCTGCTCGGGGAGCTCCGGCACGGCGTCCGCCATGGGGGCGGCGCAGGCGGCGGCCGCGCGGTGGACGCATGCCGGGGCGAGGAGGCAACCACAGGTGATGCCGTCCGCCGTCGCCACCACGCCGCCCGGGGCGTGCAGGCGCAACTCGGTCTCCTCGTCGACCGCGATCGTCACCGTGTCCCCGTCGCGGTGCGTCGGGCGGGTGCCGAGCTTGGTGACTGCCGCGTCCAGCCGCTTGCGCAGCCGGGGCGAGAGGTCCTCCACCAGCGTGGCCGTGACCTCCGGCGCGACGGGTGGCAACCGGTCGGCGTTCATGCGGTCTTCTCTCCTATCCAGCGGGCCAGTTCGAGTGGGCTGAGGGCCGCCACGGGCATACCGGCGGCCACGAGCTGTCCGGCGACGCCCGTCGAGTAGCGGGGCCGGCCGGCGTCGTCGAGACTCGCGCACCCGAGGACGTGGCAGCCGGTGGTCACCAGAGCCCGCACCTCGGCCAGCAGTCCGCCGAGCGGCGCGCCCTCCTCGAAGTCGCTGATCACGACGACGAGGGTGCGGCTGGGCACCGCGATCAGGCTGCGGGCCCGCCGCAGCCCGGCGGCGATGTGCGTGCCACCGCCCACGCTCACCTCCAGCAGGAGGGAGAGAGGATCGTGCACATGGCCGGTGAGGTCGACGACCTCCGTGGAGAAGGCCAGGAAATGGGTGCTCAGGGTCGGGACCCCGGCGAGCACGGAAGCGGTCAGCGCGGACCAGATCGTGGACGCCTCCATGGATCCGGAGACGTCGGTGACCAGGATCAGGCGCCAGTCGGCCGACCGCCGGGCGCGACTGCGGAACACCGGTCTCTCAGGGATCACCTGGACCCTTCCGTCGGCCGTCCGGCGGGCGGTGGCCAGGTTGGCCCGCAGCGTGCGCGGCAGGTCCAGCCGGCCGCCGGGGCGGCGGGTGGGCCGGGCCAGCATCGTGCCGGTGAGGGCGGGTCGCAGCCGGGTGGCGAGCTGCCGGGTCAGTTCGTCGACCAGGTGGCGGACCAGGGGCCGGAGCGCCGCCAGACGGGCTTCGGGGAGACCTCCGGCGTACCGCAGGATCGTCCGGAGCAGTTCCACGGAGGGGGTTGCGGCCGCCGGGTCGAGTTCGGCGAGGACGTCCTGCCGTCCTGTCCCGGCTGCGGCGGCGAGGACCTCCTCGCGGACGCCGGGGCCGAACAGCGCGGCCAGTTCCTCGGACCACTCACGGACGCCGGGGAACGAAGGCTCCCGGCCGCCGCGCGGTCCGGACCCGGGCAGGCCGCCGCGGGATCCCTCGCCGTGTCCCGCGCCGTAGAGCTCGTCCAGAGCGGTCGCCAGGCGGGCGGCGCCGGGCGGCAGCTGGTCGGGACGCCGGCCGAGCACGAGCCTCCACCGGTCGGCCGGTGCGAGGGTCCGCACGGGGACGGCCCCGGTGGAGGGTGCGCCGGCGGGTGTGCCGGTGGGGCACGTGGTGACGGGCCGGCCGGACGGCGGTGCGCTCCGGTCGTCGTGCGGGGGCGGCGGGACGGGCAGGCCGAGGCCGGTCAGGAGCTCGCGGACCGCGAGGTCGGCGGCCGTTCGCCGGGCCAGCTCGGCCGGATCGTCCGCGTCGAGGGTGTCCACCCGTTCGCCCAGCCGCTCCCCGACGGTGTCCAGCAGCCTGTCCCGGGCCGCCGGGCTCAGGGTGTCGAAGCCACCGCGCAGGGCGGGCAGCCGGGCCAGGAACGCGGTGTCGTCCAGCTCGACGACCCTGTTCAGCAACGGGTCCAGGGCGTCGACACCGACGGTCAGGAGCGGGCCCGCCACCGTCAGGACGCCGGTGAGGCGGGCGGTGAGCGCGGCCCGGGAGGTGCCGTCCACGGCTCCGTCCACCCAGGAGGCGACGCGCCCCCCGAAGGCCTCGGCCTCTTCGTGGCCCGTGAGCACTCTGACCGCCCCGGCGGCCGCGGCGATCAACGGGGTGCCGTCGGCGGCCAGCCGGGCGAGGGCGTCGGTGAGCCGGATGCCGCCCACCCGGGCGGCCCGCTGGGCCAGCTCGAGCAGCGCGCGGGCGTCCCCGGGCTCCTCGGAGCCGGTGAGGCCGTCGACCTGGCGGACCGCGGCCGACGTCAGGAGTTCGGCCGCTCGCGCGGTGCCGGCGGCACGGGCGGAGGCGGTGGCGTCCGGCTCCGAGGGGTTCTCGGGCGCGGCCAGACCCGGCAGGTGGCCGGCGGCGATGCGATCCAGCAGGTCCAGCCCGGCGAGGAGTTCGGGAAGAGTTCCGCTCGCGGGGAGTACGGCCGCCAGTTCCGTCAGCCGTTCGTCGGCCAGGGCGGGGAGCCCGCACTCGGCGGCCTCCGTGAGGCCGCCGACGACCTGGGCGGCCGTCGGGCCGCCCTCCGCGTGCTCGGCCGCGTGCCGCTGCCGCAGTACGCCCTCGGCCGCCTGGGCGGGGGTGACGCCGCGAGCCCCGGCCGCGGTGAGCATCGCGGCCGTCGCCGGGGTCCACCGCACCTGCCAGCGCGTCGTGAGTCCTTCCGTGCCCGCCGCACCGGTCACCCCCTGCTCCTGCGCATAGGGGATGCCGCACACAGTCATCCTGCGCAGCAGCAGCTCACGGCGCCGGTCCAGGGTGGAGCGGGCCGGGTCGAGCCGGAGGTCACGTGGTGTCTTCTCGTGCGCGTCCTCCGGCCCGGGGAGGGAGAGCGCCTCGGCCTCGGCCTCGACGGCGGGGCCCAGTCCGCTGCGCGGAGCGTCGGGCGCGGGCCGTCCGGTGCGGG
Organism: Streptomyces sp. NPDC005752; assembly: GCF_040630715.1. NCBI lineage: Bacteria > Bacillati > Actinomycetota > Actinomycetes > Kitasatosporales > Streptomycetaceae > Streptomyces > Streptomyces sp. NPDC005752. Next base: position 129,408 of record NZ_JBEXYB010000013.1, read on the forward strand.
CTCCGACGAGTACGCGTTCGAGGGCCCGGGCGACGGCGCGGCCCGTTCCGTAGGTCTCGCCGCGCCCCAGCACCGTCTGCACGGCTTCCAGGAGTTCACCGCGGCCGGGGGCGGGCAGGTCGCGCAGGCGGGCCAGGTCACCGGCCACCCGGACGATCTCCCGCCCGTCCGCCGGGCCGTAGGGATGGCCCTGTTCGCGCAGGGCGGCGCAGACGCGGACCGCGGTGCGGACCAGCGCCTCGTACAGCGCGGCCGGATCCCCGGCGGCGTCCAGGACGGTGTGCTGCCACTCCGGGTCCCGGATGCCGGCCGGGTAGCCGGACCGTGAGTCGAGCAGCGGGTACGTGTACGGGACCAGGGAGACCGTGCACGACGCCGTCCCGGCAGCGCCGTTCACGTTGCGGTCCGCAGCCGGCCCTGACCCGGCCGGCGCGTCCGGCGCGGGTTCCCCGACGGCGGACGGCAGCAGCGCCGGGGTGTGGAAGGCTCCCACGACCACGGCGGGCCGCCGCCCGCTCGCCAGGGCCTCGGCGACGTGTCCGCGCATACATGCCTCGCGCATGAGGTCCGTGCCGTGCACCCCGCCCCGCGCCTCGGCCTCGCGGCGCAGCGCCCAGCCGGTGAGCAGGGCGGCACGGCGGAGCGCCTCGGGTGTCGATCCGGGCGCGAGGGCCTCCACAAGCCGGTCCCACAGGTCGTCGCCCTCTCGGCCGGTGAGCCGGGAGCGGAGCGCGGCGGACAGCCCTTGGCCCTCCCCCGGCACGGGTGCGGATTCGGCGCCCGGAACAGGGGCGGTGGTGTCGGGACCGCCCCCCGCCCACGCCCGGTCGGCCAGCGGCAGGTCGCAGGCCACAGCCGGGACCCCGTTTCTTGCCGCCCAGCGCAGAGCCACCAGTTCGGGCGAGAAGTCCGCGAACGGGTAGAAGGCCGGGCCCCGTTCGCCTGCCGAGCCGGCCCCTGGACCGTCGGCGGGCACGGCCGCCAGCGCTACCGGGGCCTCGGTCTCGTCGTGGGCGAGCCAGCCCAGCCAGGGCTGGAACTCGGCAGGCAGTTCGACGAGGAGGACGTCGGGGGCCGCCGCGTCCAGCAGCGCCGGGAGGGCGGCAGCCAGTGAGGGCGCGTGGTGGCGCACCCCGATCAGGAACGGCAACCCGGGTCCGGTGGCCGCGAGGGCCGCCACCGCGGCTTCCGGGGTGGCGGGCCCGGCCGCCGGTTCCCGCGCCGGGGAAGCGGCCGGCGCACCGGCGGTGGGCGACACCTCGGTGGTGAACCGCACACCGGGTGTGGTCGACTCACTCATCCGTCAGTTCTCCAGCACCGCGCGCAGGTCCCACAGGGCACGCCAGGTGGCCGACCCCTGCTCCGCGCGCCTGCGCACCGGCCCGTCCCAGTACCCCAGCAGCCGTGCCGCGTCGGCGGGGTCGTCCTTTCGGACGACGCCGAGCAGATGGCCGGGCAGGAGGGAGAGCACGTCCCGGTCGCCGGGAAAGTAGGCGGCGGCCAGGCTCAGGGAGCCCGCGACGGAGACCGCCTCCGCCGTGCTCATCACCGTGGAGGGGCGCTCGACCTCCCAGCCCTCCACGGAGCGACCCTCACGCAGGTCCCGGAAGGCGGTGACCAGGGCTTCGAGGACCGCGTCGTCCACCTGGTAGGCGGCGCCCACGCGTTCGACGGCTGCCCGCGACTGACGCCGGACGAGCGCTGTCTCGGCGTCCACGTCCCCGATGGGCCCCACGGTCTCGAAGTTGAAGCGGCGCTTCAGCGCGGCCGACATCTCCGAGACTCCCTTGTCCCGCAGGTTGGCGGTGGCGATGAGGGTGAACCCGGGAGCCGCGTGCACCTGTGCCCCCTCGCCGCCTGTGAGTTCGGGGACCGCGATCCGCCGCTCGGAGAGCAGTGACACGAGGGCGTCCTGGACCTCCGGCAGGCAGCGGGTGACCTCCTCGACGCGGGCGACGGCCCCCCGGGTCATGGCGGCGAGTACCGGAGAGGGCACCAGGGCCTGCTCGGTGGGGCCCTGGGCGAGCAGCAGCGCGTAGTTCCAGCCGTACTTGAGCTGGTCCTCGGTGGTGCCCGCGGTGCCCTGCACGGTGAGCGCGCTGGTCCCGCACACGGCCACGGACAGCAGCTCGGAGAGCATGGACTTCGCGGTGCCGGGTTCCCCCACGAGGAGGAGCCCGCGCTCTCCGGCAAGAGTGACCACGCACCGTTCGACCAGGGCGCGTTCGCCGACGAACTTCTGCTCGATCACCAGGCGGCGCGGCACCCCGGTTGCGGGCCGGGCGCCCTTCGGTAGGCTCAGTGCCTCGCCCGCACTGCCCATCACGAAGGTGACGACGGCGCGCGGGGTGAGCCGCCAGCCGGGTGGGCGGGGCCCGGAGTCGTGTGCGGCGAGGAAGGCCAGCTCGGTGGCGTACCGGTCCTCGGGCGGCACGACCTGGCGGTGCTCCCGGCCTGGCGCCGTCGCCGGGGCCGGGACACCGCCCGTCGGGGTGGTGTCCATCGTGGTCGTGGTGTCGTTCGTCATCGACGGCGGCCCTTCCGGGTTGCGCGGGTGTCCAGTTCTTCGAAGGCGGGGGCGTCGCCGCCGCGTACCCGCGCCCAGGCGGCTGCGAACAGCTCGGGCACGGGGAGGTGGGGCAGGGTCCGGGCGGACCCCGCCACCGGGTACAGGTGTTCCTTCCAGGTCTCCAGGGGCAGTCCGGGGGCGCCGCGTTCGAGCCAGCCGCAGGGGAGGAACAGGGTGCGGCCGGCACGGGAGCGCTTCGCCTCCACGACGAGGTCGGTGGCGGCGAGTTCCTCCCGGGCCCTCTTGACGCGCGCAGGCTTCCACCCGGTCCAGCGGACGCAGTTGCGGTCCGTCGGGTCGGGCAGGGCGAGCAGCATCAGGTAGAGGGCGGCGCTGTCCGCGCGCAGCCCGAGGGTGTCGGCCGCCTCTGCCACCAGGTCCGGCACCGCACGCGTCGGGTCCTGGGCCGGGTGTTGCGGGGAGCCGTCGGGGGCGCCCGCCGAGACCAGCACGTCGGTCTCCTGGCCCAGCAGTGCGCGCAGGGCGAGCAGATCGCTGGGGCTGCGAGGGCCGACGGTGCCCTCGACGAGGCCGAACGCCGGGTCGTCGGGGCCCGACAGGCCGGCCGGGCGGACCAGCAGCTTCTCGTTGCCGCCGTAACCGGGGGCGAGGAGCAGCGCCGTGCCGGCCCGGACCAGACCGTCGGCATCGGCGCCGCCGGACTCGGGGAGCCCGTGGGCGGCGCGGACCACGGGGCCGATCGAGCTCCCCGACTCCGTCCAGTCGAGACCGAGGTCCAGCACCAGGTCGGGGTCGGCGAGGCGGGCGCGCAGGGCCGCGAGCCCCACGGGCAGGTGCGCCCGCAGGGGGTGCCCGTACGGCAGCGTGTAGACGAGGGTGCGCAGGGCGGTCACGGCCCCGGAGACCGCACCGCGTGCACTCACCCGGCGCAGGCCCGGGCGACCGGTGCCGTCCTGGACGTCGGTGCCGTGTGTGAGCCAGCTCCGCCGGGCGGCGTTGAGGATAAGGTCGACGGAGCCCGGGGTGGTGCCCGACAGGTCGAGGTCCAGTTCCTCGGGGACGCGGACGAGGGAGGCCAGGCGCTCCTTCCAGACCTCGGCGGCGGCCTGGACGTCCGGGCCCGTCGACCACAGCTCGGCCGGGTCCGCGGGCAGCAGCGCTCGGAGGAGGGCGTGCCGGTCGTCGCGGGGCAGGGCGTCCAGCCTGGCGCGGGTCGCCTCGAAGGCACGTGTCTTCGTCCCGAGCAGCGCGAGCGCCTCGGCGCCGGGCTCCTCGACGGCTGCCGACAGCAGGGCGGCGGACTGGAGGGGACCGATTCCGGTGGCCGAGTCGAACGCCTCGGCGGCCTCCGGACGCCAGGGTGCCGGGCCCTGCTCCCGTACCAGGGCGGTGAGCCGGGTGAGCCGGTCGCGGGCGATGCCCTGCCGGTGGACGTGCTCGTGGTCCAGGGTGAAGCCGGGGACGGGGCCGAAGACACCGGTCGGGTCGTGGTCCAGGGCGAGCCAGCGTGCCGCGTCGTTCCGGGAGTTCCGGCCGCGGTTGGCGATGATCACGACGGTGCGGGCGCCCTTGCGCAGCACCTGGCCGAGGCGGTGTACGGCCTCGGGGCGTCCGGGCCCGGACGCCGGTGCCCCTCCGGCGAACGGCTCGACGAGCTCCACCTGCCGGACCGTGCCCGCCGGGTCGGCCAGCGGGCCCGCCGCCAGGGTTTCCAGCAGCACGAGGAGCCCCGTGCGGTGCTCGGGCGAGGTGGTCGCCGAGGCGGCCCGGTAGGCCAGTTCGGGCAGCTTGTCGAGAAGGGAGGTCCAGACCGAGGCGTCGCCGGGCACGGTGTACTCGTCCCGCCGCCAGCCGTCCGCAGGGGTGAACGGAACCTTGGGCGGCGTGGGCGGGCCGAACGCGGGTCCACCGCCGAGGACATGGTTGACGGCGAGGATCTGCCGGATCACCGTCCACCGGAGCCCGCCTCCCCACCAGCTGCCGTGCATCCGCTCGGAGCCCCAGGCCGAGGCGTTCCGCAGAGTCATGTCGTCGCCGTGCTCGGGCTCGCTCTCGAAGAACATGCCCTGGGTGTGCGCGGTGTTCCGGGGGGTGGCCGGCTGCACGGGCTTGGGCGGTTCCAGATACCGGAGGACTGCGGCAGCCCGGTCCACGGCGTTCCGGACGATCGCGGTGACGCCCGCGAGGAGCCGTACGTCGGACACCTCGGGCAGCGCCCGGGCGACGGCCTCCTGGCTCAGCTCGCGCGACGAGGGCCCGGTGTACTCCTCGACGGCCCGGAATGCCTCCGTGTGCTGGACGACCGCGTCGACGACCTCCTTGAACAGCTCGTCCGCGCGGGAGTCCGTCATGTCGCGCAGGGCGGCGGAGCCCCGCTCGTCCCTCGGGCGCAGGGCGTGCCAGTACGCGACGGGAGGCAGGTAGGGGGTACCCGCCGCGTTGTTCCCGCCGGAGGAGCCGGGAGTGACGGACCACAGGCTGCCACCGATGCCGTCCGTGTCCGCCGGGTGCGCCTCGACGGAGCGGTGGCGCAGGGCCACGACAGGCCGTGACCCGCCAGGCATGGTGAGGGCGCCGAGCGGCACCGGGGAGCCGCCGTCGGGCAGCGGGTGCGGCAGCGTGACCGTGTGGCCGTCGGGGGTGCCGACGGCGATCCGGTGCCCGTCGGCGGGGGCGGCCGTGCCGGGCTCGGTCACGGTGCGGCGGACCCAACGGCCGAGGACCGCGCCGTCCGTGCCGAACGGGGTGGTCTCCAGACCGGGCTGGAGGGGCAGCACCTGGCAGTGCTCCCCGAGCAGCCGGGTGCCGTCCCGCACCCCGGAGCGGAGGAACGCGGGGAGGGAGGCGCGGCCCTGTGTGCCGCCGGCCGGGTCGTACTCCAGCCACACCCGCTGCGTGCCCTGGTGGCCTTCCCGCCAGTGACCGGTGCCGTCGGAGATGACGGCGCGCTGGGGCGGGACGGAGGTGTCGCCCGCGTGCAGGGCCTTGCCGCCGGTGGCCCGGCCGCCACCGGGCAGCGGCAGGCAGACCTCGTCCGAGGGACCGGAACCGCCCCAGCGGGGGATCTGCTCGCCGCCGACCGTGAACACCTCGGCGGGGCGGTGCGACCAGTAGCCGCGCTGCTTGCCGTCCTCCCACCAGATGACCAGCAACTCGCCGTCGACGTACCGGAAGGCGAGCGTCCGCCATGGGTCGACGGTGGCGGGCAGCCGCAGGGTGTGCCGCAGCAGGACGCCGTCCGGGCCGATGACGACGGCCCGCTCGAGCGTGTTCAGGATCAGCGCCGGCCAGGCGCCGGTGACGCCCACGCCCTCCGAACGCCGGTGTCGCGGACCCGCGGCGGCCGCCTCGGATGCCTCGGCGGCCAGTTCGGCGTAGGCCTCGTCCAGTGCGGACCAGCCCAGTTCGTCGAGGACGCCGGTGCGCAGCGTGGAAGCGAGCAGCGGCACGACGTCGTGGCCCTCGAGGAGCCGCACGGCCTCCGGAGCGACGTCCGCGACCACGGCGCGGAACGCCGAGAGTGTGTTGAGAGCGGTGTGCAGCCCGGGGAGCCCTCGCGCGGCCGTGTACTCCTCGGCGCGGGCCGTCAGCCACTCCCGCAGGATTACGGAGAGCACCGGGTGCGCGGCCAGCTTCGCCATGCCGGCGTCGCCGGGCCCCTGACCGTGTCGTTCGCCGAGACCGCCGACGTTCCGGCTCAGCAGGGCGCGGAAGACCGGCCGTTCGGCGACGGCGGTCAGGTCTCGCGCGCCGGGCGCGGTGTCGGTGAGCCACGAGCTCAGGGACACGCTGAGGGGATGTGCGCCCGCGTCCTGGTCGGCCGGCTCGGCGACGGGGACGCCGGAGGCCAGGCAGAGATCGAGGAGGTCCAGATCGGCCGTGCGCTGCCAGCGCCCCTGGAACAGCTCGACGGAACGCCCGTCGGCGCGCAGCCGGTCCGTCATCCGGGCAGCGAGGTCGAGGGTCTGCGGGCTGCGGCCAGAGGTGACCCGGCTGCGCCGGCGGTGGGCCTCCCAGCGTGCGAGCCAGTCCGCCGGGGACACAGAGGCCTCAAAAGGGGCGGCGGAGCGGGAGGTGTCCGGGAGGGCGGTCAGCAGGTCCTCGGCGCCCGATTCGGCCAGCAGCCCGAGCCAGCCGTGTTCGCCGTCGGTGTCCCGGCCGCTCTCGCTGAAGGTCTCGGGGAAGAAGCCGAGGAGCCGGGTGCGCACGGTCGCCTCCCCCCGGGCGAGGGTGACGAGCGCGGAGCGGTAGGCCGTCCAGAACGAGGCGGGGGCGCGGACGATGCCCGGGGAACCGATCAGATCGGCCACCAGCTCGCGTTCGGCGGCCTCGCGGTCCAGCCCGGCGGCCTTGACCAGCGCGCGTACGTCCTGCGGCAGCGCCGCGTACGGAGGCATGCCGGCGGCGCAGCGCTCGACCAGCAGGCGGCGGAACTGTGCCCAGGCGTCCGCCGGTGCGAGCCGGGCCACCAGGTCGCGCACGTACTGCCGCAACGCCTTGACGGTCAGCGCGCCGGCGAAGGCGAACTCCAGGAAGACGGCCCGCTGCCTGTCCTCGTCCACGACCAGCCCGTGCACCCGTTCGGCCTCGCGGGCCTTGCCGAAGAAGGAGGCGGCGTAGCTGGTGTTCTCCGCCTGGAGGAAGAGGCGCGCCACCTGCTCGTAGTAGGTGGGGAGGAAGTGGGGCACGGCCCGGCCGAGCCGGATGCCGAGTGCGTCGAAGCCCTCCTTGGCCGCTCCGGCTCGGCTCCTGGCCTGCCGGCCCAGCCGCTCGATGTCCTTGACCAGGGCCAGGGCGTGGTGCCCGTTGGCCGGGTCGTTGACCAGGGCCCAGGCCGGGAAGCCCAGCGTCTCGCGGCGCACCTGGCCCACGACGGGGGTCTCGGCGGTCCGGGCCAGCCCGAGGAACTCCAGGGCCAGGTCCTCGGCTTCGCCGAGAGTGCCGGGCACGAGCCGGACCACGGCGCGGTCGCCGAGGGCGGTGTGCGTGTAGGTGCGGGCGGTCAGCGCGTCGGCGTCGTCCCGGTCGGTGGTACCGGCGGGGAGGACCGCGCCCGCGTCCAACAGGGCTGTCACGCGGGCCTCGGCGGCGGGGGCGGTCGTGCTCCCGCTCCGGGCCTGGGCGGGGAGGGACACCGTGCCCTCTGCCGTCGTGTTCGCGTCGGTGCTCGTCGTCGTGGTGCTCATGCCGCCTGCTCCTCGTCCGCCACGTCGCGGCCGGCGTAGAGCGCCGCCGCCATGCGCATGCCCTCGGACCACGCGACGGAGCCGACCTCGGCGGCCGTCAGCGCGCGCCCCGCAGGGTCGGTCCAGCCCAGGGGGCCCGTCTCGGTGCCGTATTCGTCGTATCCGTCGTGCTCGCCGATCCATATGCGCGCCTCGGCGGTGACACCGTCCTCGACCACCGGGCACACCGCGTATCCACCGCGTGACCGGTAACCGAGTTGGGTGACGCGGCCGTGCAGGAAGCGCAGTTCCTTGAACACGCCGCCGGCATAGGTGTCCACGGAGGTGGTGTCCGGGGCGAGGCCCGGCGGGCGGCGCCACACCTCGCGGAAGAGCTGCTCCACGTTCTGTCGCACCCCCAGTTCGACCGCGAACTCCCGCAGTTCGTCGAGGTCGTCGAGGAGGACGGGGTGGGGCACTCTGACGACGTCCGGGGTGATCCGGACCGTGTCGCCGTCCAGGTCGACGAGGCCGAGACCGCGGTCGGGGTCGACGTCGCGCAGGAATCCGGCGACCCCGCCGTCCGCACCGGTGACGACCACGTCCCGCAGGGCCTCCTGCCACGCCGGGTCGGGCCAGACCCGGGCGAGCACGGCCGTGGGGACGGGCAACGAACGCACCATCCACTGCTCGACGTCGGTCAGGCACCGGTGCTCGTGCCGCTCCAGCCACTCGGTCAACTGCCGGAGTCCGACGACCGCCGGGTCGTCCTTCAATCTGGCCGGGACGGACTTCAGCCGCCGGCCCTTCCCGTTGCGGCAGACCACCTTGCCCGCCTCCAGGGCGACTTCGTAGTCGCCCGCCGTAACCCACCCCATGCGCTGTTCTCCCCGTTGTCCCGGACGGCCGCCGAACCGGCGGCACGCTGATGAAACCCGTCGGCGGCAACGCACCGTGACGAGTGGGAGAGACTCTAGGCGCCCCCTGTGACAACGAGTTCGGTCCCCTCCGCTTCGCCGTACGGGGACGCCCGTGAAGGACCGCCCCGCCGGCCCCTCACGGAGGCCCGCGGTGTCATGGAGACCGCCGACGCGACCGGCGGAACGTGGGGCTACCCGGGTCTCGCGCGGGTCGTCATGGTTACGGTCAGACGCCGGTCCCGGCATCAGGGGCCTGAGCCTCGGCCCCGTAGGTCCCGAACTCCGGACGCCCGACCGGCTCGAAGACGTGCACCGACAAGCCGCCCCGTGTCACCCGATGGCTGACGAGGCGCAGACCGGCCGGTGCCCCTCCGTCCGGGAACAGACGTCGGCCCTGGCCCACCACGACCGGGGCGGTCACCAGCCGCAGCGTGTCGACCAGCCCGGCGGCCAGCAGGGACTGTGCCAGCCGGGCGCTGCCGTGAATCTGCAGTTCGCGGCCCGGCCGACGTTTCAGTTCGGCGACCTGGGCGAGGACGTCGCCGGACAGGATCGTGGTCGGATTCCACTCGCCCTCGGCCAGGCTGTGGGAGGCCACGTACTTCGGCAGACCGTTCAGGATGCCGGCGAAGGGATGGTCGGTCATGGTCGGCCAGTCCCGCGCGAAGTTCTGGTACGTACGGCGGCCGAACAGGAATGCGTCGGCCTCACCGAGCCAGTCACCGGCCACTCGCTCGAAATCCTCGTCCAGGTACGGCACGAACCAGCCACCCCGCTCGAACGCGCCGCTGGTGTCCTCGTCGGGGGATCCGGGTCCCTGGGAGACACCGTCGAGCGTCAGGAACTCCTGCACAACCAGCTTCATCGCGCACCACTCTCTCTTCGGCCCCGATGGCCGATGCAACCTGTTCGGCGGGAGACGCGACCGCGTCCGTCCTTCGGACCCGGCGGAATGCGGAAAACATCTGCCGCCCGGAAAGGACACTCAAGCAGCCGCCGGTGGCCGACACCCCGCATGCCGGATTCGCCTCGGGCCCGACGTGTCCCCATTGCCTCGGACGCCGTACCGGCTGCGGCTGCCGGAGCGAGCGCGCGTGCCGGGGGCCTCTCCGGCCACCACGCGGGCCTCGGCGCCGTGGCCCGAGGCTCCCGTCCCGGGTGGCCCGGGAGCCGCCGATCCGGATTCCGCACGGCGCCTACACTGGGACCCTTCGGGTCCGACAGCGCGGCCCAGGCCGGACGGGAGAGCGATGGTGGCTGCAGGGCACTCCGACGATCCGCCCGCCGAGGTACTGGCGGACGCGGCTGCGGCGTTCGGGCTGCTGGCTTCGCCACCGCGCCTGCACATCGTGTGGGCCCTGGCCGAGGGCGAGAGCGACGTGAGCGGGCTCGCCCAGCGGGTGGGCGGAGCCCTGCCCGCGGTGAGCCAGCATCTGACGAAGCTGAAGCTCGCCGGCCTCGTACGCTCCCGGCGTGAGGGACGACGCCAGGTGTACTTCGTCGATGACCCCGACGTGGTGACGGTGGTGCGGCTGATGATCGGCCAGCTGACCGACCGTGCCGCGCACGCTTCGGTCCCCCGTCTCCGTGACCTCGGTGCCTGAGACCGCAGCGACCGGCAGTACCGATCCTGCGGGTCCTGAGGAACAGTGGGCGCCCCGGCCGTCGGAGACGGATCTCCGGCCTGGCGACGGATCGCCGCCCTGGCCCGGACTCACCTCCCTCCAGATCCTGCGGCAGCTGGAGAGCGGGCCCCGCGGGCTCGTCGAGACGGAGGCCGCGGAGCGGCTCACCCGGTTCGGCGAGAACACGGTGCCGTCATGGCGTACGGCGTCCTGGCCCCGCCGTCTCATGGGAAGCCTGCGCGATCCCTTCACCGTGGTGCTGCTGTGTCTGGGACTGGTGTCGGCCACCGTGGCGGCCTGGGGCACCGCGAGCGTGATCCTGTCCCTGGTGGTGGTCAGCTGCGTCCTGCGCTCGGGCGGGGAGCGCCGGGCCGACCGGTCCGTGGCCGCCCTGCGGCAGCTGGTGGCGACCACAGCGACCGTGCTGCGGCGCCCGGCCGAGGACGGGACGACCCGGTCACGGGAGATCCCGGTCGACGAACTGGTGCCCGGCGATGTGATCCGCCTCGGCCCCGGTGACCTCGTCCCCGCCGACGTACGGCTGCTGCGCGCGAGCGGCCTCACGGTGCACCAGGCAGCGCTGACGGGCGAGTCGGCGCCGGTGTCCAAGTACCCCGTCGACGCGCCGGAGCCGGGGGGCGGACTGTTCGACCGGCCACAGCTGTGCTTCCAGGGCAGCAGTGTGGCATCGGGCAGCGGAACGGCGGTCGTCGTCTCGACCGGGGCCCACACTCTCTTCGCCGCCACCCGGAGCGGGCCGGGGCCGCGCGTGGCCAGTGCGTTCGACCGGTCGGTGCACGGAATCTCCTGGGTCCTCATCCGCTTCATGCTGCTGACCCCGCCGCTGGTGCTCATGGCCAACGCGGCACTGCGCGGCCGGGGCTTCGAGACGCTGCCGTTCGCGGTGGCGGTCGCCGTCGGGCTCACCCCGGAGATGCTGCCGGTCATCGTCACCACCGCCCTGGCCCGGGGGGCATCCCTTCTCGCCCGTGATCACAGGGTGATCGTCAAGCGCCTCCCCGCGCTCCACGATCTCGGTGCGGTCGACGTGCTGTGCCTCGACAAGACGGGCACCCTCACCCAGGACAGGCCGGTCCTGCACCACGCCCTGGACACGGAGGGCCTTCCGGCTCCCCAGGTACTGCACTGGGCCGGGGTCAACGCCTGGTGGACGCTCCAGCTCGCCGACCTGCCCACCCCGGACGCCCTGGACGAGGCGATCCTGGACGCCGTCGAGGAGGACGAGCTGCTGGGGTACGAAGGTGTGGCCGCGCTGCCCTTCGATCCGGTACGGCGCCTCTCCACAGCGGTGGTGCGCCGGCCGGGACGCCTCGGTCTGCACACGTTGGTCGTCAAGGGCGGCGCGGAGGACGTGATCGAGCGGTGCGCGCTGACCGATGACGAGCGTGCCCGGCTGCTCGCGCTCGCAGCGAGGGAGGCGCGGAGCGGCCTGAGAGTCCTCGCGGTCGCCACTACGGAGCGGCACACCCGGAACCGCGACTACACCCCGGCCGACGAGCGCGGGCTCACCCTGCTCGGATTCGTCGCCCTGAGTGACGCACTCGCGCCCACCGCCGCGGACGCGCTGAAGGTCTTCTCGGACCGCGGCGTCACCGTCAAGGTCCTCACGGGTGACCACCCGGGCACGGCGGCCCGCGCGTGCACGGATCTCGGGCTCGACCCCGGCGTCGTCCTCGCCGCCGACACCGTCGAGGGCCTGACGGACGGCGAGCTGGCGGATCTCGCCCGCCGCACCACCGTCTTCGCGCGCTGCGCCCCCGAGCACAAGGCCCGGATCATCTCCGTGCTGCGTGCCGACGGGCACACCACGGGTTTCCTCGGCGACGGCGTCAACGACCTGCCCGCGCTCCACGCGGCCGATGTCGGCATCTGTCCGCGCGACGCCGTGGACGTGGCCCGCGAGAGCGCCGACGTGGTCCTGGCCGACAAGGACCTCACGGCCATCGCCCACGCGATCACCTCGGGCCGGCACAGCAGCGTGAACATCGCCACCTACCTGCGCATCACGCTCTCGTCCAACCTCGGCAACGTGATCGCGATGCTCGCGACCGGCCTGATGCTGCCCTTCCTGCCGATGCTCCCGGCGCAGATCCTCGTCCAGAACCTGTGTTTCGACGCAGCCCAGCTCGCCTTCGCCTTCGACCGGCTCCACCCCGCCGCGCTCCGCGCGCCGACAGTGCTGCAGCCCCGTAACTTCCTCCGCTTCATCACCGGCTTCGGGCTGCTGGGAGCCGCCGCCGACCTGGCGACCTTCGGCGTCCTCGCACTCGCCCTGCACGACGCGGCCGAGTCCGGGGAAGCCGCCTTCCACTCCGGGTGGTTCACCGAGAACCTCCTCACCCAGGCGCTGGTGATGCTGCTGCTGCGCACCGGCTGCCGCACCGCCGGGGGCGGCACCGCGAGCCCGGTCCGCTGGGCCGCCGCCGGCCTGGCCGTCATCGGCATCCTGCTGCCGCCCTCCCCGCTCGGACCGCTGCTGGGCATGACCGCGCTGCCACCCCTGTACTACCCGCTGCTCGCCGCGGTCCTGGCCGCGTACACGGTGGCGCTGACGGCCGCCCGGTCCCGTTACGACAGGCCCGGCACCGGGCGGTAGGCGCATCCGCGAACGCCCCGAGCGGGCCCACGGCACCGCGGGGCCCGCCGACGCCGCCGAGGACGCGGGCCCACCGCGTTCGGATCAGCCGTAGGAGAGTCCGGCGCAGAGGTCCTCGTCCGCGGTGCGGGCGCCCTCGGTGACCTCGGCCGGCACGCCGGAGGGGGCCGAGGAGGGGGTTCTGGAGGCCTGGTCGGCGTAGGACTGCCCGAGTACCACGTTCAGGCCGCCGGTGCCGGAGCGGAGTTCCCCGGTGCCGAGCAGCGCCGCGAGTGTCTCGGCCTCCTCCTCGTGGCCAGGGCCGTACTCGATCACCGTGAGGCGGTGGTCCTGGCTGCTCGCCGTAGCCGTACCGGTGACGGTGACGCCGGCCTCCGCCAGGACGTCGGCCGCTCGGGCGGCGAGCCCGGTGACGCGGGTGCCGTTGTGGACGGTGACGGAGATGCTCTCGGCCGGGACCCGTACCTCCGCGTCCGCGGAGGGGGTGGAGTCCGTCTCCTGTCCTTCGCCCCCGCCGCCGGCGTCGTCGCCGTCGAGGGTGCGGTCGGCCTTCAGAGCCGCCCACAGTGCCCCGGCGTCCGGCTCGACGATCGCGACGCGCGCGCCCTCGTACCGCCAGGGGACGGTGACGAACCTGGTGTCGTTCAGCTCGATGTCCTTCAGCGACATCACGAAGGAGACCAGTTTGTCGGCAGACCCGAGGCCGGGGTCGACCGTCATGGACGTGGTCGCCGCGTCCGCGAGCGGCAGCAGTTTCGCGGGCGTGAGACCGTCGGTCCTCACCTTCTTGAGCAGACTGCCGACGAAGGCCTGCTGCCGTTTGATGCGGCCTATGTCGGAACCGTCGCCGATGCCGTGCCGGATGCGTACGTAGTCCAGGGCCTTCTGGCCGGACACGGTCTGCACCCCTTCGGTGAAGAGGCGCTTTCCGCGAGTGGCGCGGCCCGGGTTCAGGTCCTTCTGGTAGATGTCCTGCGGCACACAGACCTCCACGCCGCCGACCACCTCCGTCAGCTCCGAGAAGCCCTTGAAGTCGACGACCACGGTGTGGTCGACACGCAGGCCCGTGAGGTTCTCGACGGTGTTCTGGGTGCAGGCGGGATTGCCCTCGGCCGTACGGCCCACGGTGTACGCCTCGTTGAACATGGCCTGGTGCCTGGTCTCGGTCCAGCTGCCGTCGGGCAGCTTGCACGGCGGGATGTCGAGCAGCGTGTCACGGGGGATGGAGACGGCGACCGCGTTCCGGTGGTCCGCGTAGACGTGCAGCAGGAACGCGGTGTCGGAGCGGCCGATGTCGTTCCTGTCGCCACCGCCCAGTTCGCTGTTCCCCCCGGTCCTGGCGTCCGAACCGATCACCAGGACGTTCTGCCCGTCCGATGCGGCGGCGGGCCGGTCGTCGGAAACCCCGTCCGCACCGAAGGTGTCGATGTTGCCGTTGAGCCTGAGGTACGCCCAGCCCGCGCCGGCTGTCACCAGCACGAGGAGCGACACCGCCGTGACGAGGACGATCCGTATCCGGGTGCGCCCGGACCGACGGCCCGGGGCCGCGGTCCTGGTGTCTCGGCGGGTGGTCGTCGCCGCCCGGTGACTGCCTGTCATCTGTGCGCCCTCGTTCGTCCGGCTCCGGCGAAGGGGACGACTGAAACCGCCCCATGCTTGTACAGTTGCGCAATCTAGCAATCTTTGAGGTGTGCGTCGCACCCACCGCGACGCACACCCGCACCGGCAAGAGAGAGGACGGGGTGGCAATGCTCCGCAACGGACTGGAACCCTGGCACCTGCTGATCCTGGCGATCGTGGTCATCGTGCTGTTCGGATCGAAGAAGCTGCCGGACTCGGCGCGCGCACTGGGACAGTCCCTGCGCATCCTCAAGAGCGAGACGAAGGCCATGAAGGAGGACGGCACCTCCCCCGGCACCGAACCGGGCACACCCGCCCCACCTCCGGCCGCACAGACCGAACCCGTCGCACGCCGAACCACAGGGGCCGCCCCCGACGGCACACCCCCGCTCCAGACACCCACCAGGCAGGGCGGCACCCCGGCGCGCTGAACGCGCGCCCGGGCGCGCACATCAGGGGCTGGCCGCGTCGAACCCGTAACGCAGCAGACCCCCTCGCGGCCGCGACTCGCGCCGGTAGACGTACAGCGCGTCCACCCGCACCCCGGGCTGCGGTCCGTCCAGCTCGCAGGGGCTGGTCACCTGGACCACCCCGGGCCGGTCGGCCACCCTCATCCGCAGCCCGTCGGCGGGCCCTCCGGCGAGCACCGCGACTTCCCACACCGTCGTACCGTCTCCACTCATGCGCACCACTTTAATAGTTGCGCAAGTTTTAAACTGTCGTGAAGTCCGTCACACGGTGTCGCGACGGCCCGGCACCGCCCGCTCGGGCCAGGTGGCGTCGGGGTCGACCGGAGGACGTCCGGCCGCCACCCCGCTCTTGCGCAGTAGAGACTCGATCCCGCTCCGATCGGGGCTGGGCGGAGGCCCCGGCGGGGAGTCGCGGACCGACTCGGCACCGGACGCCTCCCGCACCGCCCTCACCGACCTCTTCCAGCTCGGGGCGCGGGTCCAGGGCGTCGCGAACGGCACCGAGCCCCGGACCGCCGGGCCGTCGCACCGCCAGGGCCGCCAACGCCGTCATCCATAGTTTCAAAGTTGCGCAATCGATGGAACCATAGTGACCGCTCCGGCGTTGGACCGGATGACGACACAGACCAGAGCAATGGAGGAACACTCGTGGGAGTCAGCCTGTCCAAGGGCGGCAACGTATCGCTCAGCAAGGAGGCCCCCGGCCTCACCGCCGTGACGGTCGGGCTCGGCTGGGACGTGCGCACCACCACCGGGGCCGATCACGACCTCGACGCCAGTGCCCTGCTGTGCACCGAAGCGGGCAAGGTCGTATCCGACCGGCACTTCGTCTTCTACAACAACCTGACCAGCCCCGACGGTTCGGTTCAGCACACCGGCGACAACCTCACCGGCGAGGGCGAGGGCGACGACGAGTCGATCAACGTGGAGCTGGCATCCGTGCCGGCCGAGGTCACGAAGATCGTCTTCCCGGTGTCCATCCATGACGCGGCCACGCGCGGGCAGAGTTTCGGCCAGGTCCGCAACGCCTTCATCCGGGTGATCAACCGGTCGGACAGCGTCGAGCTGGCCCGCTACGACCTGAGCGAGGACGCCTCGACCGAGACCGCCATGGTCTTCGGCGAGCTCTACCGCCACGGCAGCGAGTGGAAGTTCCGCGCGGTGGGCCAGGGCTACGCCTCCGGCCTGGCCGGCATCGCCGCCGACTTCGGCGTCAACATCTGACGCCACGTACGGGCGACCGCGCGAGGCGCGGACGAAGGCGGACCCGGGGCGGGCTCACCCTCCCGGGCCCGCCTTCCGCCGTCGTGGGGAGCAAGCGGACGACCACGCCACCCTGCGGCGAGCCTGCTCGCCGAGCCGTCCCGACGTGTCACGAGCACGAAGAGGCAGGCACTCCCCTGAAGAGGTGCCCCCGGGTGACAGACCTTTCCCGCCCCGGCGCTCACGCGCACAGCGCGCAGCCGGAGGAAAGCCGGTGTCGGACAGGGGCCCTTGGTCTACGCTTCCCATGTCCTCCGCGTCTCAGGCCGGTTCGACGCGTCCCGGGGCTCCGGCTCGCATGACCGCGGGTCGCGACGCCGCCGGGGCGAGGCCGGGTCGGCAGCCGAGCACGGAACGGTGGTGTGGCCGCGGCGCGTCGGACGAACGACGGATCGAAACGTGCCCGCACCTCCGTCCGCCCTTCGACTGGAGCCCTGTTGACCACCTCACCGGCGAACTCCTCACCCGGCACCTCACACCCGATGGACCCGTCCGGAGGCTGCCCGCACGCCGCCAACGCCCGCCTGCTCGGCCGGGGAGCGGTGACCGAGGTGCTCCTGCCCGGCGGGGTGGAGGGCATGGCGGTACTGGGTCACGCCGCCCTCAAGGAGTTCCTGGCACACCCTGATGTCGCCAAGGACGCCCAGCACTTCGCGGCGCTCCAGGCAGGCGGGATCCCGGATGGCTGGCCGCTGAAGACGTTCGCGACGGTACAGGGGATGACCACCGCCGACGGCGCCGACCACCGACGGCTGCGGGCCCTCGTCAGCAAGGCGTTCACCACGCGACGGGTGGAGGAACTGCGGCCGCGTGTCGAGGCGTTGACCACCTCGCTCCTGGACGGGCTCGACCGGGCCGCCACCGCCGGTGACGGTGTCGCCGACCTGCGTACGCACTTCGCGTTGCCGCTGCCCATGAGCGTGATCTGTGAGCTGTTGGGAGTGGACGCCGGACATCACGACCGGCTGCACCAGCTCTCCAACCGTATCGTCGCCACCGACATCGGCCCCGAGGAGGCGGTGGCGGCAAACCGGGAGATGGTGGAGGTGCTCGGCGGCGTCGCGGCCGACAGGACCGAGAATCCGGGGGACGACCTGACCAGCGCGCTGATCGCGGCCCGTGAGGAGGACGGCGACCGGCTCGGCCCGCACGAGCTGATCGGCACCCTGATGCTCACGATCATCGCCGGACACGAGACCACGCTCAATCTGATCACCAACGCCGTACGCGCCCTGTGCACCCACCGGGATCAGCTCGCCCTCGTCCGGTCTGGCCGGGCGAGCTGGGCGGACGTGGTCGAGGAGACGCTGCGCTGGGACAGCCCGGTCAGCTACTTCCCCTTCCGCTATCCGACCCGGGACCTGACAATCGACGGCACCGTGATCCCCAAGGGGACGCCGGTGCTGGCCGGTTACTCCGCGGCGGGCCGCGACGAGAAGGCGCACGGACCCGATGCCGACCGCTTCGACGTCACCCGTGCCACCGGGACCCGGCACCTCTCACTCGGCCACGGCGCGCACTTCTGCATGGGAGCGCCACTGGCCAGGATGGAGAGCACCGTGGCGCTCGCCGGGCTGTTCGCACGCTTCCCCCACCTGGACCTCGCCGTCCCTGAGGCCGAACTGCCGCGGCACGCCTCCTTCGTGGGCAACAGCGTGCGAACGCTGCCGGTACGCCTGCACGGCTGAGGGCGACGGGACCGCCCCTGACCGCACCGCGCCCGCCGTGGCTCCCTGCTCGGCGTCGACACTCCGGCCGGGCGCGGCTGAACGCGTGGGACCAACGGTCCGTATCCACTTGCGAGGTCCTGTCACTTTGATGAAGGGAATGCCGGCATGAACGCATCGCAGGAGAGCCAGGCCCGCCTCGGGCGGCGCTCGGTAGTGGCGGCGGTCGGCGCCGTGGGCGTGACCGCCGCTCTCACCGCGTGCGGCGGCTCGCAGGACGCCGGAGGTTCGGACACGGTCCGGCCGGCCGGGAGTGGAGACGGAGCGAACGGCGACGGAGCGGTCCTCGCGAAGACCTCCGACATCCCCGAGGGCGGCGGCAGGGTCTTCGCCGACGAGGGGGTCGTGGTGACCCAGCCCACCGCCGGCACGTTCAAGGCGTTCTCCTCGAAGTGCACCCATCAGGGCTGCGCGGTGAAGGGGATCGCCGACGGAGTCATCAAGTGCCCTTGTCACAACAGCACGTTCGATGCCACGACCGGTGAGGCGACGGGCGGGCCCGCGACCGTACCGCTCCCGGAGAAGCAGATCCGGGTGGAGAACGGCTCGATCACTCTGGCCTGAGCAACCGGACCGGTCGGGGGCGTTGCGCGAACACGGATGAGCCTCCATGATGCCCGGAACCTGCCGGAACCCAGGAAGGGCGTCCCGTGACCGTTGCCCAGCGCCGTGGCCGTCGGATCATGATGACCGACGCGGAGCGGGACGCCTACCTCGCGGGGCAGCGCACCTGCCGGGTCGCCACGGTCTCACAGGACGGCATGCCGCACGTCGGGGCGCTGTGGTTCGTGTGGGACGGCAGCTCCGTCCGGCTCTACGCCCTCATCCGGAGTCTGCGCCGGGCGCAGCTGCGGCGCGATCCCAGGATCGCCGTGGTGGTGGACGACGGGGCCGAGTACGGCGAGCTGCGCGGTGTGGAGCTCACCGGCGAGGTCTCCTTCGTCGGCGAGACCCCCGCAGGGGCGAGGGCTGCGTGGAGCTGGAGTCCCCGGAGCGGATGTTCGCCTCGAAGTACTTCGGTCTCCAGTCCATGCCGCACGATGAACGGCACGGCTGGCTCCGGCTGACACCACGGACCGTCAGGTCCTGGGACTTCAGGAAGATGTCCGGGCCGGCCTAAGCACTGTGCGATGCCCGGCCGGCGGAGCGCAGGGCCTCGACTGCAGCCCTGATCGAAGGCCGCCGGTCCGCGTCCGAGCGCCACACCGCGTGGACATGACGTCGCATCGGCTGGCGCACGGGTACCAGGCGAACGCCGTCCGGCACCGGCCCCCGCCCCAGCCGGGGGGCCACACAGACGCCGAATCCGGCCGCGATCAGAGCGAGTTGCGTATGGTGCTCGCCTGCGAGGTGCGCGATGCGTGGCTCGATGCCCTTGGACCGCAGCGTGAACATCAGCCAGTCGTAACAGAACTCGCCCTCCGGCCAGGACACCCAGTCGTCCTCGGCGAAGTCCTCCATGTCCACCTCCGCGCGGTCCGCGAGGGGGTGGTCCGAGGGCATGGCGATGTCCGGTGCGTCGTCGAGCAGTTCGGTCTTGCCCAGACCGGCGGGGACCGGCAGGCGCTTGTTGCTCCAGTCGAGCACCACGGCGAGATCGACATCCCCGCGGAGCACCGAACGGATGCCGCTCTCCGGCTCCTGCTCGGTCGTACGCAGCCCGAGTTCGGGGTGCTTCGCGCGGAGTGCGGTGAGGGCGGCGGGGAAGAGCCCGCGGGCGGCGGTCGGGAAGGCGGCGATCCGGACCTCCCCCACCACCTGGCCCCGCTGGGCCTCGATGTCGGACTGAGCGGTCTCCACCTGCGAGAGGATCTTCGCGGCGTGGTCCGCGAGCAGTCGGCCGGCGTCGGTGAGACGGACTCCCCGCCCGTTCTTGGCCAGGAGCTGCTGTCCCACCTCGCGTTCCAGCTTGGCCATCTGCTGGGAGACGGCCGAGGTGGTGACGTGGAGGCCGCCGGCCGCCCCGCTCACCGAGCCGTGCCGGGCGAGGGCATCCAGGGTACGCAGGCGCTCCAGATTCAACATGTAAGCGATGCTACGTCGGCCACGCGATGAAGCATCAGTTGTTCTACGCCTTCTCGCGCGGCAGGCCGCGGTCGTCCCGGACACCGCGCCCCGCCCCGGGCGCGTGGTCCGCCGGATCGCGCGCACCGTGCACACCCTGCCGTTCAGCCGTAGCTGACCGGCCGGGCGGGGCGCGCCGCTGCCGCGACCGCGTCCGCGAGGGGTTCGATGTCGGCGGCACACAGCGACGAGACGGTCAGACGCATCCCCTGAGGCGAGGTGAGCCGGAACCGTGCCCCCGGGGCCACCGCCCAACCCGAGTGCAGCATCCTGGCCACGGCCCCGGTCTCATCACTCACCGGCACCCAGACGTTCATCCCGGTCCGCCCGTAAGCCGCGATCCCCCGCTCACCCAGCGCACCCACCAGCGCGTCCCGGCGACGCCCGTACGAGCGGGCGACCGCCGCCGTGTCCACGGCATCCGTCGCCCACAGGTGTGCCACGGTCCGCTGCAGCAGCGCACTGACCCAGCCGGGCCCGAGGTGCTGACGACCTGTCACTCGGTCGACGGTCAGCGCGTCCCCGGTGAGAACGGCAAGCCGCAGGTCGGGGCCGTACGCCTTGGAGACGGACCGGACGAACGCCCAGCGCTCCGTGACGCCGGCGAGGGGGTGAACCGGCAGGTCGACGATCGCGTGGCCGTGATCATCCTCGATCAGGAGCACGCCGGGATGCTCCGCGAGGACGGACCGCAACTCGTCCGCCCGCAGACGCCCCACGGCGGCACCGGTCGGATTCTGCGCCCGGTCGGTGACCACCAGGGCCTTGGCTCCCGCCCCCAGCGCACGCTCCACATCCCCCGGCAGCGGACCCTCGTCGTCCAGCGCCACCGGGACGGCGTTCATGCCGAGCGCGGGGATCAGGTCCAGCAGGGCACCCCACCCGGGGTCCTCCACGGCGACGGCGTCACCGGGCCTGAGATGCGCCGACAGCACCCGCTCGATCGCGTCGAGCGACCCCGACGCGAGTGCCACCGGCCCCGCCGGAAGCCCGTCGGAGTCCAGACCGGCCCGCACCAGCTCGGCCAGTCGGGGAACCACCGGGTCGTCGCCGTACATACCGGGCCGGCGGGCGTACGCGTCCGAGGCGACGGCCAGCGCCGGTCCGAGCGGGGGCAGGAGCGCGGGGTCGGGATTGCCGTCGCCGAGGTCGCGCACCCCCGGCGGGGCCTCCACACGGAGCGATCCGCGCGCCGTGGTCGCGGGCCTCGGCCTCACCCGACTCCCCCGCCGCCCCGCCGTCTCGATCACTCCACGCTCGCGCAGCGTCCGGTACGCGGCGGCGACCGTGTTCGCATTGACACCGAGCAGGGTCGCCAACTCCCGCATGGGCGGCAGCACATGGCCGGGCCCGAGGTCACCTGCGGACACACCGCGCTCCACGCTCGCGGCAATTTCGGATGCACGCCGCCCACTGATCCGATACTCTCCTAGCACAAACTACAGTATGCACTAGTGCAATGGAGTACGCAATGCCGGACACCGTTACGCCCGACAGCACCGGCCTTCCCGGGGCCACGGCCTACGAAGCGACGGAGCGCACGGTCCCGACCCGCGCCAAGGAACGGGCCTCGTACGACAGGGAGACGGTCCACGCGATACTCGACCAGGCGTACCTCTGCCACCTGGGCTTCGTCCGCGACGGCGCGCCCGTCGTCCTCCCCACGCTCTTCGGCCGGGTGGGCGAGCGGCTGTATGTACACGGCTCGACCGGATCGCGCCCTCTGCGCGCGACGGGCGCGGCGGATCCCGGGCTCGCCGTCTGCCTGACCGTGACGCACGTGGACGGCCTCGTACTGGCCCGTTCCGCTTTCCACCACTCGATGAACTACCGCTCCGTGGTGGTCCACGGAACCGCCCGTACGGTGACGGACCCGGAGGAACGACGCATCGCGCTCGACGCCATCGTCGACCAGGTGGTGCCGGGCAGGTCGAAGGACTCGCGACCGGCGGACGCGAAGGAACTGGCCGCGACCGCGGTGATCCGCCTCGACCTCGACGAGGTCTCCGCCAAGATCCGCACGGGCGGCCCGAACGACGAGCCGGAGGACCTCTCCCTGCCGCACTGGGCGGGCGTGGTTCCGGTGGCCCCGGCATACGCGGCACCGGTGCCCTCCGGCGACCTCGACCCCGCCGTCCGGGTGCCGGACTACCTCACCGCGCCGAGGCCCGACAGTGGCCTGCCTTCCGCGCGGTGACGGGGCGGGTCAGGCCTCCACGGCTGCCCGGCGGCGGGCCGCGGCGGCACCGCGCGTCTCGGCGAGGGCCAGTCCCGCCACGGCGGTGAGCAGGATCAGGGTGCCGACGACCGTGGCCGCGGTGAGCCGTTCCCGCAGCACGGTCACCGCGATGACCGCGGCGCTCACCGGCTCGAGCAGCATGATCACGGACACGGTCGCCGAGCGGACCGCCGCGGCACCCGCGAAGTAGAGCGCGTACGCGAGTGCGGTCGGCACCGCCGCCACATAGACGAGCAGCAGCAGCACCTGACCCGTCTCGGCGGTGTGCGGCACGAGGCCTTCGGCAGCCGCCATGGGCAGCAGCCCCACAGCTCCGATACCGAAGGCCCACGCGCTGGTGGCGAGGGAGTCGCCCGCCTCGCCGTCCCTGCCGAGATACCGGGTCAGCAGCGTGATCGCCGCATAACCCGCAGCGGACAGAACCGCCAGCAGCAGCCCCACGGGCCGGACTTCGGCAGGTTCGCCACCGAGCACCAGCACGGCGAGACCGGTGAGCGCTCCGGCCACCGCGGCGAGCCCGCCCCCGCCGAGCCGCTCCCCCATGGTCAGCCGCGCGCCGACCGCGATGAGGACGGGCCCCGCGCCCAGCGTCACCACGGTCCCCACCGCGAGCCCGGTTGCCTCGACCGCCGCGAAGTACGCGCTCTGGAAGACGGTGAGACCGATGCCGGTCCCCAGGATGCGCAGCAGCCGTCTGCGGCGCGGCTCGTGGGAGGTGCGCGGGCGGCCGGGACGCAGCGCCAGCGCACCTGCCAGCAGGACGAGACCGCCGGCACAGCGCCAGAACGACAGGGCCAGAGGCCCGAGATCGCTGATCCGGAACAGCAGGGATGCGGCAGCGCCCGCCGTACCCCAGGCAATGCCGGCAACGACGAGATAAACCAGGCTCCGCCCGACGGGCAGACCGGTGACAGGGTGGGACACGTGACTCTCCGGAAGAAGGGGGTGGTCGCTCGCTCGGCTCCGCGCGGGCAGCGACGAACCGCTCGGGGCGTACCCGAGCCCGGTCTTCGTCCGGAGTGGCCGCCTCGCGCTAGGCGACAGGAGGCGGCAGTACGGTCTGCGGCATGGCCGACACCCTACGGCGGGGGCTGAGGCCGGGACAACTCGCTCCCGGCAGCGGCCGCGTGCGCCTCCGCAGCCACCGCGGCCGTCACACCCGGCCCCGATGCCACCGGACCCGACGGTGGCCTGGGCGCGGACGACTGCGCGATGAAGGCGCCGATCAGCACCACCCCGCCGCCCACGAGCTGCGGCGCGGAGAGGTGCTCGCCGAGCAGGACCCAGGCGAGCACGGTCGCGATGACCGCTTCGAGGCAGGCGACGACGCCCGCGACCTGGGGCGAGAGCAGCCGTACCGACACGACACCGGTGACGTACGCGAGCACGGTCGCGAGCAGCACGATCCAGCCGAGCAGCAGCCACGCGGAGACGCCGTGCCCTCCCATGTCCACCCTGCCGCCGAGCACCGACCAGTCCATACCCCAGGGCCGGGCCACGACCGTGAGCACGACCGTGCCGACGAGCAGTCCGTACGCGATCACACCTACGGGGTGCGGGGGTTCGGTGTCCGCCGTGTCCCCGTGTCCGGCGCCCTGGTCCGACAGGACGAAGTAGCCCACCTGGCAGCACGCGGCGCCGAGGGCGAGCAGCAGCCCGATCGCGTCGAAGCCAAGACCGGCCCATACCTCGACGACACAGGCGAGTCCGCCGACCGCCAGCACCACACCGGCCGCGGCGGCGCGGGTGACGGGCCGACGCTGCACGAAGCGCACCCAGCCGAGGACGAGTGCGGGTGCCAGGTACTCGACGAGGAGTGCGACGCCGACCGGGATGCGCGAGAGCGAGGCGAAGTAGAAGGCCTGCACCCCGGCCACGGCGAACAGGCCGAAGCCGGCCAGCAGAACGGGCCGCTCCCGCACGAGACGCCGGTGCCGCCAGGCGACCGGCAGCATGACGAGGGCGGCGCCGGCCACCCTCAGCCACACCACGTGCAGCGGGTCGAGCCCCGCCTCGATCAGCGGCTTGGCCGCGACTCCTGAACCACCGAATGCGAAGGCCGAGGCAAGGGCCAGGCCCAGACCGGCGCTTCTCGCCTGAGACGCGTGCATCGGCACATCATGGCAGCAGGCGTCATCAGCGTCACCCCTGTCGCACCTGTCCATGCCGTGTTCATGATCACCTCTGCGGAGACTCCCGGGCCGCCCTGTCCGACGCACGGGCACCGAGCGACTCCACCGCGACCCCGGCCCGCTCCAGGACCTCGACCGCACGGCTGCGCGGATCCGCGACCAGCGCCGCCAGGAGATCGAGTCCATCGGCGTGGAGCTCCCCGCGCAGCAGCGCGCCGCGGCCGGCACGGTCCAGTGCGGCCGCCGCCGTGGCGGACCACCCGTCACCCGAGGGCACCCTTACGGCGGGGAACCCGCCCGAGTCCTCCCGCGTCCCCTGCCAGCGGAGGCCGTACCCGATGCTGCGCTGCACGAGGTATCCGAGCACCCTGGCGAGCTGCGGCCCGCCGTCGAAGACCTCCCGGACAGCGGGATCGGACTCGACCAGGGAGTGCAGGAGATGAGCCGTGTCGATGTGGCGGTCACCGTCGCGCACGGCCCGCCTGCGCGCACCGGTCACCACGGCGGCCATGGCGTCGCTCAGCCCGTCACCGGCCCACGGGTGGGTCGGCGGGGCTTGTTCGGGGATCCCCGGCGTCCGGATATGCACGTCTCCACCCCATCAGTCCCGGGGAGCGGACACATCCCCGGCTCGGCCCATCCGCCATCCCGCGAAAGGCTGGGACAGCGGCGAGGCTCCTCATCCCTGCGGATGAGGTCGCGATCCTCGCGGATGAGGACTCGCGGTCACGGGCAGCGTGGCGCAACGGGGAAGGGCCCCACGAGAGGGCCCTTCCCCACCTGCGCGTCTCGCACGACTCAGTGCTCGTCGGCGAGGATCAGGTACAGCTTCTTGCGGGCGTCGTTGATCACCGTGAGGGCCTTCTTCCGCTGGTCGGCCGAGCCGGTCTTCCAGACCTGGCCGAACGCCTCCATCAGACCGAAGCCGGCCTGCCGGATCTCGTTCACGCCCTCCCAGTCGACACCGCGCCCCGCCTCCTCCCAGGGGGCGTCGGGGCCGGACTCGGCCTCACTGCGGCCCAGGTCCGTGAGGGTGAACAGCTTCTTCCCGCCCTCGCTGGCGTTGGTGATCAGTCCCTCGTCCTCCAGCATCTGGAGAGTGGGGTACACGGAGCCGGGGCTGGGCTTCCAGGCCCCTCCGCTGCGCTCGCCGATCTCCTGGATCATCTCGTAACCGTGCATCGAGCGGTCCTTGAGCAGCGCGAGGATCGAGGCGCGTACGTCACCGCGCCTGGCCCTCCCCCGGCCGCCGCCCCGGCCGCGTCCGCCACCGAAGGGCCCGCCGCCGAAGGGCGGTCCGAACGGGCCGAACGCGGCGCGGCCGCCTTCGAAGTCCCCCCTGCCGGGGCCTCGGCGCCCGGGGCCGCATCCGTGGTCGTCTCCATGTGAACGCATGACCGCGCTCCTCTCGTCCTCGTCCTTACGCGACCCTTCTTCGTACTGTCGCGACACTTCGACGATATATCGGAACGTATCGCCTGACAAGCCTCCCGCCGACTGAGGACGCGGCCGGCGGCCTGTGACAGCGATCGTTGATCGATTGCCAGGGAGGGTTGATCAAAGCTGGTTTGTGTCAAAAACGAGTGACCACACGGTTGTCCATGCCAGTGCACGCTGACCGTTTTACTGATCGTTTCAGAATGAGACGCTTGGCCAGAGAATTGCGCGCTGCGATGACGCAGACTCGGCCCTGTTCTCGCAATAGCTGCGGCGAACGGACATGAGCGCTGTGTGATTGCCTTGGTGCTTGTTACGGCCAGGGCGGTGCCCCGGCCCGCGCAGCCCGCAGGGCGATGCGGCATCGGCCAGAAGGTGACGCCGCGGTTCTCGGTGTGGGCAGTCGGAGCGTTTCGCTCCAGGCGCGCGCCTTCGGTCTGCGGCGGTGGAGGAGCGCAGGGCGTGGCCCTGTCGAGGCCCGTGTCGTCAGGCGGCGGAGCCGGCCGTGAGCTGGTCCTTGATGTCGGCCAGGTTGTAGTGGGCCCGCTTCTCGATGATCTTCCCGTCCTTGAACGTGAACAGGTTGAACATGGAAAAGCGTACGTGTGCTCCGCGTGGGGGGATGTCGTAGTAGTCGCCGCCCTGGTCTCCTTCGACCACGACGTAGGCGCCGACCTTGTCGGCTTCGGCGACGGTGTCGAGAACCGTCAGGCGGATGTCGGAAAAGGCGTCGACGTGCTTCTTCTCCGCATCGATGAACCCTGTGGCGCCGGGCCGGAACATGCCGGTGAGGGTGTCGCAGTCGCCCTGCTGAAGGACCTGGTAGAAGCGGTGCACGAGGCCGGCGTCGGTTCCGGTGGACATGTGATCGGGTCCTTCTCTGTCGTTCTGGCGCGGCGCAGGGACGCCGCGAGGGGGTGTTCCCAGGGCCGGGGCTCGGCGTGTGGGAAGCCCCGGCCCCTGGGACGAGGCCTCGGTTCCTGAGTGGCGGTCCGGGCTCAGGCGCGCTGCGCCCAGTCCTGGTCCAGGCGGTCGGTCAGGCCCGCGGCGGCGAAGGCTGCCTCCAGCTCGTCGCGGCCCTCGGTGAAGTGGGCCCAGCTGTCGTGGTGGACCGGGACGACACGGCGGGCGTCAAGAATCCGGGTGGCTTCGGCCGCCTGGGCGCTGTCCAGGACGACCGGTCGGCCGTCGAAGAGCATGGGGAAGCGGGGCGCTCCGGCGAACAGGAGGGCGGTGTCGATCGGGGCGAAGCGGTCGGCGATCTCTCTGACCGCGTCGAGCGAGGCGTTGTCGCCGCTGACGTAGACCGTCGGCAGGCCCTCGCCCGTCAGGACGAAGCCGACGACCTGGCCGGTGAAGGGTTCGATCTCCTCACGCGCGCCGGGGCCGTGGATGGCGGGAACTCCGGTCACGGTGACGGTGCCGCCGCCCGGGCGCTCCAACGCGGTCGACTCCCAGTCGGCCAGGCCCTTGGCCTTCGCCCCGAGGCGCTTGCCGCCGCCGGGGGTGGTGAGGGTGAGGGGGACGTCGGCGAGCAGGGCCCGGCCGGAGGTGTCGAGGTTGTCGGCGTGCTCGTCGTGGGAGAGCAGGACCACGTCGACGGGGCCGACATCGGCGGGCGTAGCGGTGGAGGGCGCTGTCTTGGTCAGGGTCGGGCCACCGGGCGCGGGGTAGTCGCCGGGGCCGTCGAAGGTCGGGTCGGTCAGGAAGCGCAGGCCGCCGTACTCGAACAGGGCGGTCGGACCGCCGAACGTGCGGACCGGGAACTGGTTGGCGCTGAGCTGGGACATCACTTCTCCGTTTCTCACGAAAAAAACCTGCGGTTAACGTGATACCAGGCTAGGCGGGCATCACGGAAAAATGCAAGCGCTACCATGAGAGTTATGGACGACACCCTGGCCGCCGACGTGGCACCGACCGCTCTGCCCCCGGCACCGGGTGCCGACCGGTACCGCTCCCTCGACTTCGCCGACACCGCCGCCACCCTGCCCGCCGGCCAGAGCTACGACCTGCTCGCCGCCCCGGGATCCGCCATGCGCTGGCTCGCCGCCCACGACCTGACCACCCCAAACGTGCAGCTGTACGAGGTGTGCGCACAGCGGATGCGCACGCTGCGCGACCACATCCGCGCCCTGTTCGCCGCCCGCGTCGACACCACCACCCCGCCCGAGGAGTCCCTGCGCGCGGTGAACGAGGCCCTCACGGCCGTGCCCACCGCACCCCTCCTCGCCTGGGACGGGGCCCAGGGGATGCGCCGCGTCCAGGCGCACCCCACCGACCAGGCCGTCAACCACGCACTGGCGACCCTCGCCGCCGACGCCGCCGACCTGCTCACCGGTCCCGACGCCGATATCCTCGCCGCCTGCGGATCGACCCCCTGCGACCGGTTCCTCCTGCGCACCCACGGACGGCGCCACTGGTGCTCCACTCGCTGCGGCGACCGTGTCCGTGCCGCCCGCGCCTACGCCCGGCGCAGCGGCGCCTCGGGCTGACACACCCGCAGGGCCCACTTGCGGACCGCCCGTTGGCCACGCGAAACACCTTCAGCAGGCTGCTCACCGCCATGAACAACGGAGCGGTCCCCGAGCCGCGTACTCAACCAGAAGCCCTCAGATCACACTGAACTACTTGTCCCCTCGCCGTAGCTATGCGAGAACAGGGCCGACTCATCTGGACAGTGAGGGATGGGGGCACCAGATGACCCGGTGGCAGCTCTTGCATGAAGACGTCCTGGTCGGTGAAGTCAGCGAGTACGACTGTGATCAGCCGTTCACGCATCTGGACACCCTGCCGACCAAGATCGACCAGCACAAGACCAGCGGCTCAACTCATTCTGAAACGATCAGTTTGTCGTTGCCTGGCTGCGCGTCTGCCCGATCAGGGGCTGTCCGTCGATCACGGCCGTCATACCTGCGACTGCCCGGCCGAGCTGTAGGGAATTGGCGCAGGGCCGGGCGGTTCTGCTCGGCGGTCAGGCGGGAACGCCGGCCCGGTTCAGGACGGCGGCCATCTCGTCTTCGGGGAGCGCCGGGTTGGCGCCCGCGCTGGAGGCCAGTTCGGGTATGTGGAGGGCCTCGCGGAGCCGGTGGAGCGGGAGGCGCGGGTCACCGGCCGCCGCCTGACGCGTCCATACGGCAGGGTCATGGCTGAGCCGTTCGATCAGCGTGGGCGTGGCGGCCGGATCCCGAACGGCCAGTCGGCGGTAGTTCCCGTCCGGATGGTCCGCGTAGCGGGCGGCGAGGCCCTCGCGGGGAAAGCGAGGGTGCGTCTCCGCCATCCAGGCGGAGAACGTCCCGCCGAGCCTCGCGTACACGCGCATCAGGACCTCCTCCGGGGTGTCGGGGTGGTGAATGCCCAGGCGGTTCTCCACTATCGGGTCCTCGAAGCGCGCGAGCAGGCACAGCAGGTCGGACGGCAGGTGAGGGCTCCGGGCAGCGGCGCGCCGGAGCAGCGGGTGGGCGGAGACCGCGGCTCGACGCAGCACCTCGGGGTCGGTCAGCCCGTCTCGTACCCACTGCACGCCATCGCCCCTGTCGAGGTCCCCGACCGTGAAGTCGATCGCCATGCGCCGTGCCTCGTCCAGCTCGGGCCTGAGGGAGACCGCGAGCCGTACGGTCTCGTCGGGGTCGACGGCGAGACGCTCCACGAGGTCGGCGGGCAACGACGGGTTCTCAGCGAGAGCCGCCAGGTGCGTCTGCTCGGCGACGCATCGCTCGGCGTCGGCGCGGAGGAGGAGCCCTCGGCGCAGCGCCTCGGCGGCGGACTTCGGATCGCGGAGGAGTTCGGCGGTGACGCGTGCGTCCCGTCGGCACTCCCGGAGTGCGGCGGCCCGCCGCACTCCGGGATCAGGGTCGGCCAGCAGTGCCGACCGCTCGCCCGGCGGCAGGATCTCCCATGCGCGCACCGCTTCCCGGCGCGCTGCCGAGCTGTGGTGAGCAGCCATCGAAGCCACGAACGACGGTGCCAAATGGGGCGAGTCCAGCAGGGCCGTCCGGACGGAAGGGGCGGGGTCGTCGAGCAGCCGGACACACACGGCGTCCGAGAGCGGTGCGACCTCTGTGCGCGGGTCGTACACCTCGGGTCCGTACGCGAGAGCGGCCCGCACCTTGAGAGAGGGATCGCCCGCGAGCCGGGCCCGCTGTGCAGGCTCCGCCCTGGCGCTCATGGCGAAGTCGGTCCGGGCGCCCGGATTCGGGTGGGCCAGGATCATCACGACGGCCGACTCGGGAAGTCCGGCCCGCTGAAGGGCATGACGGGGCGGACCGTCACCGCCCCCGTCGAAGGCGAGCAGGCGCAGCAGCAGCGGTGTCGGCAGCGACGGATTGCGAGCGACTCCGTCCAGCGCAGACGCGTGGAACGCGACCATGATTCCCCTACCCCTGTGTCTCCGCCAGCTGGTTCACGACCATGGTCCCCGCCTGTCAGACCGTCCTGCGGGCAGGCTGGCCGTCATGATCGGCTGGACTGTACCTGGTCGCTCGGCTGCTCAGTCCAGCTGCGGGACAACCGGCAACACTTGCGCGAGCACCGACGTCGGGTCCAGCCGTCCTCATGGCCGCCGCCCTCACTGTCGATGCCGGCATAGGCAGACGTCGCGGGGATGCGCTCGGAGAAGTACTTCAGCGTGTCGGACGCCTCGGCTCCCGTGCGGGTATGCAGGGAGATGTTGTGGATCTCATCGACCAGGACGAGACCGGTGCGGGCCTTGGTGCAGACACCGACCACGGCTTCGGTGAGGTCGGTGATGTTGGAGCTTCTCAGGACCGGGAGTCCGAGGAAACGGGCGAACTCCGCGGCGATCATGCGGGGTGTCGCGGCAGGCGGGTGACGGGCACCATCGGGCCGAACCTCAAGAGCAACAACTGGCGGCTTGTACGTACCTCGGCGCTGCCCACGCAGGAGTCGCACGGCGAGGGGCCGCACATCCGTGATTGGCCTTGGACCGCTCGGGGCGGTCCCGCCTACGGTCGGCTCCATGAAGATCCGCATCGTCGACGCGTTCACCGACCGCCCCTTCTCCGGCAACCCCGCCGGGGTCGTCGTCCTGGACTCCGCGACCTTCCCCGAGACGGACCGCCTCCAGCTCGTCGCGTCCGAGGTCAACCTCTCCGAGACGGCGTTCGCCCATCCGCTGCCTCCGGGCGGTGACGCCGACTGGGCGCTGCGCTGGTTCACCCCGGCCACCGAGGTCGATCTGTGCGGCCACGCGACACTCGCCACCGCCCATGTGCTGCACACCACCGGGATCGCGAGCGGCACGGTGCGATTCGCCACCCGTTCCGGCGTCCTGTGCACCACCGCCAACTCCGACGGCACTCTGACGATGGACTTCCCGACAGCGCCGCTGACACCCGTGTCCGCCCCACCCGGACTGGCGGAGGCGCTGGGCGCATCGCCCCTCTCCGTCCACGACACGGGGGAGCACGTCGGTGACCTCCTGGTGGAGCTGGCCGACGAGGCTGCCGTGCGCGCCCTGCGGCCGGAGTTCGCATCACTCGCCTCGTGCTCCCGCCGGGGAGTCATCGCCACCGCGGCGGCCGAGGACCCCACGGGCGCCTACGAATTCGTCTCCCGCGGCTTCTTCCCCCGGGTCGGTATCGACGAGGACCCGGTGACCGGAAGCGCCCACACCGCCCTGGCGCCGTTCTGGTCGGCGAGATCGGGCCGCGACGACCTCGTCGGGCTCCAGGCCTCGGCCCGGTCGGGCCTGGTCCGCATCTCGCTGCGCGGCGGACGCACACTGCTGACGGGCAGCGCCGTCACGGTGATCGACGGGGAGCTCCTGGCCGGGTTCTGAGACCGGCGGGAGCGGGCCGCGCGCTCACGGGTTGGGCAGCCCCGCTCACAATATGGGCAGCCCCGTTCACGGGGTGGGCAGCCAGCCCACCTTCCCCGCGAGCAGCGCGTATCCGACGAACGCTCCGATGTCGAGCAGGGCGTGCGCGACGATCAGCGGCCCGATCCGCCCCCAGCGCCTGTACAGCAGCACGAAGACGACGCCCATGACCATGTTCCCGATGAACCCGCCGATCCCCTGGTACAGGTGGTACGAGCCACGCAGCACGGAACTCGCCGTCAGTGCGGCGACCGGCGTCCACCCGAGCTGCCCCAGCCGCCGCAGCAGATAGCCGACGACGATGACTTCTTCCACGAGGGAGTTCTGCACCGCGGAGAGGATCAGTACGGGGAACTTCCACCACACATCGGGGAGCGACTCCGGAACCACCGTCAGGTTGAACCCCGCGGCCCGCGCGGCCAGGTAGAACGCCAGCCCCGCGCTGCCGATCCCCGCCGCGACCATGGTGCCCCGGCCCAGGTCCGGCCAGGGCCTGGTGCGGTCGAGTCCGAGGGTCCGCAGGCCGGCACCTTCCCGAAGGAGCAGGTGGGCCACCAGCGCCACCGGCACCAGGGCCGAGGCGATACCGAACAGCTGCCAGGCCAGGTCCAGCCACGGCCGACCGGGCGCGTACGAGCCGTTCAGCGTCGCCGCCTGGTCCTTGAGCCCGCCCGGTTTGGTCAGGGACCCGACGAAGCTGATGAGGGCGGACACCCCGCTGGCCCCGAGCGAGAGAGCCAGCACGAGGAGCGTCTCCGACCGGAGGATCCGCCGGGACACCCCCTCGTGAGGAATGGATTCAGCCACGCGCCCCGCCTCCACCTGTACACCTGCCGTCAGCCATGCGTGGTCATAGCTTGCCCGACGGGGCCGTGGCGGCGGGACACCGGGCGGCCGTCTCCTCAGGGGGCGGGAAAGCCGACGGGCCAGGTGTGCACCGGCTCACCCACCTGCATCAGCTCTCCGTAGCGGCGGGTGGTCGCCGCCAGCGCACCCTCCCGTTCGAGGCCGGCCTCCAAGGCGCGGTGGTACGTGTCGACCTGCCAGGAGGCGCCGTTGACGCGGAGCCGGCAGCGCTCCTCGATGACGCCGAGGTAGCGGTCACGGTCGGCGGGTTCGATGTTCCAGGCGTCGAGCCCGGCGGCCGCCAGCGGCAGCAGTTCGTCGCGTACGAGGTCGACGGCTCGGACCTTCGCCACGCCGCCGGATCGGCCGGGGCGCGGCCAGAGCAGCTCGGCGTCGATCCCGTGGCGGCAGGCGGCGTCGAAGTTCTCCGCTGCCGCCTCGAAGGGCAGCCTGGTCCACACCGGCCGGGACTCGTCGGCGAGCGCGCGCACCAGTCCGTAGTAGAAGGCGGCGTTGGCGATGACGTCGACGACCGTGGGTCCGGCGGGCAGGACCCTGTTCTCCACCCTCAGATGGGGAACGCCGTCGGCCAGTCCGTAGACCGGCCGGTTCCACCGGTAGACCGTGCCGTTGTGCAGGACGAGTTCGGCCAGTGACGGCACACCGCCCTCGTCGAGGACCCTCAACGGATCCTCCTCGTCGCAGATCGGCAGCAGGGGCGGGTAGAAACGCACGTTCTCCTCGAAGAGCTCGTACGCGGAACCGATCCAGCGCTCCCCGAACCAGGTCCTCGGGCGGACGCCCTGATTCCGGAGTTCGGGCGGCCGTACGTCCGTGGCCTGCTGGAAGAGCGGCGGCCTCGACTCCCGCCACAGCTCCTTGCCGAACAGGAAGGGGGAGTTGGCTCCGAGGGCGATCTGCACGGACGCGACGGCCTGGGCCGCGTTCCATACGTCCGCGAAGCGGTCCGGCGTCACCTGCAGGTGCAGCTGGACCGATGTGCAGGCGGATTCCGGGGCGATCGACGCGGAGGTCGAGACCAGGTGCTCGACGCCTTCGATATCGAGGACGAATTCCTCGCCGCGCTCGGCCGCCATTTGATCGTTGAGGAGCGTGTAACGGTCGACGTCCGACAGGTTCGCCGACACCACGTCGTCCCGTCCCAGCGTCGGAAGGATGCCGATCATCACGATCCCGGCGTCGACCTCGGCCGCCTTCCTGTGGGCATATGCGAGCCCCGTGCGCAACTCCTCGGCCAGCTGATCGAATACCCGGCCGCTCAGCCGGTGGGGAAGAATATTCACTTCCAGGTTGAACATCCCCAGTTCCGTCTGGAAATCCCGGCTGGCGATGCGTTGGAGCACCTCCGCATTACGCATCCTCGGCATGCCGTCCGAACCCGCGAGATTCAGCTCGATCTCCAGCCCCATCAGATTCCTGGGGCGTTCGAACCTCCGCTCCGACAGGAGCCTCTCCAGCCCCGTCAGGCACTGGGTGAGCTTCTCGCGGTACGCCTGCCGATCGGACGGGGCGAACGCGCCCGCCACGACCTTCTCACCCATCGAAGGGTCCCTCCTCGAGTGGGCGGCCCGCGGCCCAGGCCGCTCGCATCACGTTCGATAATGCCCCGCCGAGATGATCCGTAACGTCCCCGCGGTCCACGGACACCCAGTAGTCTGGGAGCTGAAGCCGGAGGCACATTCCGAAGGCATGAGGCATATGCAGTTCGCACGGTCGAGGTGCACGGCTGATACACCGATGGGTTTCAGCCTACCGCCGCATCGGGAAAGTACCTGGCGACGGGGGCCGGGCAGGACCCGAATCCACAGGAACCGTGCAATTCAAAGGCTCGAATCCTCCTTGCGCGCAATACGCGGGACGGGTAGCCGAAACATAGTGTGAACATTTGTCGTATAAACTCTGCGAACGAGGCAGAGAGTTGACGCATCGGCCCGTCCGCCCCGTCACCGGCCTTCCTCTGGCCCCGCACGCCGACAGCGCCGTCTGCACCCGCCCACGCATCACCGTGTCTCCAAGTGAGAGGCAACCCACTATGCCGCTGCATGTTTCCCCGGCCCCAGCGCCCGCACTGCGCAGCGTTCTCGCGGCCCTCGGTTCTCCTACCGCAGTCCGCGAGGCCCACACGCCCGCCCTCCGCTCCGTCCAGGGAGCACTGAGTCCCGAACTCCCGCTGCCCGTCCATGTACTGGACCGGATCGTGCCGGACGCGACCGAGCCGCGCACCCGCCTCGCCGGCTGGCGTTTCCTGATCCGCAGTGGTGAGCGCGTCGTCGCCGCCGCGGACACGATGCTCACCGCCGACGGCTGGACCTTCTCGCACTTCTTCGAGGGCCCGTACATCGTCTCCACCGAACTGGCCGTACGGCAGGCGGAGTCGACGACGACTCGGTACCAGCCGCGCCTGCTGTCGGTACCTGAGCTGTACATGTTCACGCTGTGGCTGCATCACGACGTCGACGCCGACGCCGGCAGCGGCGCACTCGCCCCGAGCGATGTGCTCGTGCCCCTGGCACCCGCGCCTCCGGGCATCACGGCCCACCGTCCGCACCGGGTCGCGGACCTGCTTCCGGTCATGACACTCCGTGTCGCCCCGGCACCGCTTCCGGACCTTCCCGAAGTCCCCGGCCTCCTCGGGTCGCCCGCCTGACCGTTCTTCCTCACGCGCCCCCGCCGAGCTGCTGCCCGGCGGGGGCGCGCCGTTGCCCGTCCGGACTAGTCCGGTCAGGTCACCCCGAACCATCCGAACGGACAGTGCAGTTGGATTGAACCGTCCGGCCGGGTGATGCGTCATGGGAGGAGAACAGCAGCTGCCGCGAAATCCCTGCGGAGAGACGTCCGTAGGGCAACACTGGGACCGGACCGACCTGATACGGGGGCGGCCACGACCACACCGTCCAACCGCAGGACATTCGACTCGACGCAGCGAAAGAACCCAGCCATGTGCCAGCACCAGCCCCCCTGCCCGACCGCCGACTCCAACGACCGGGAAGCCGCACGCCTGACGGCGCACCACCCGGAGCAGGGCTGGAGCCTGCTGTGCAACGGCGTCCTGCTCTTCGAGGACACCGGTGAGCTGCTCCCGGACGGGCAGATCATCGCCCCGCACCGCCCGCTGAAGGGCGGCCGGGTGATGAAGGCCGCCTGACCGCGACCGGTGCGGGCACGGGGGCCGGCCCGGAGGAGTCTCCGCACCGGCCCCGACGCGTGTACGCCCGGCCTACTGGTCGTACTCGTCCAGCGGCGGGCAGGAGCAGACCAGGTTGCGGTCACCGAACGCGCCGTCGATCCGGCGCACCGGCGGCCAGTACTTGTCCGAGGGCGTGACGCCGGACGGGAAGACCGCCTCTTCGCGGGTGTAGCCGTGGGTCCACTCGCCACCGAGCGCCGCGGCCGTGTGCGGGGCGTTGCGCAGCGGGTTGTCGTCCGCGCTCCACACGCCGGAGGCGACCTTGTCGATCTCGCCGCGAATGGCGATCATCGTGTCGCAGAACCGGTCGATCTCGGCGAGGTCCTCGCTCTCGGTCGGCTCGATCATCAGGGTCCCGGCCACCGGGAACGACATGGTCGGTGAGTGGAAGCCGTAGTCGATCAGCCGCTTGGCGATGTCGTCGATGCTGACGCCGGTCGCCTTGGAGACCGGCCGCAGGTCCACGATGCACTCGTGCGCGACCAGGCCGGCCGGGCCGTTGTACAGGACCGGGAAGTGCGGTTCGAGCCGCTTGGCGATGTAATTGGCCGCGAGTACGGCGACCTGCGTCGCGCGCTTCAGCCCCTCACCCCCCATGAGGCGTACGTACGCCCACGAGATCGGCAGGATGCCCGCCGAGCCCCACGGAGCGGCCGAGATCGGGCCGACGCCGGTCTCCGGGCCCGCCGCGGGCTGGAGGGGGTGGTTCGGGAGGTACGGCGCCAGGTGGGCGCGCACCCCGACCGGACCGACGCCCGGGCCGCCGCCGCCGTGCGGGATGCAGAAGGTCTTGTGCAGGTTGAGGTGGGAGACGTCGCCACCGAAGTGGCCCGGCTTGGCGAGACCGACCAGCGCGTTGAGGTTGGCGCCGTCCACGTACACCTGGCCGCCGGCGTCGTGCACCTCGCCGCAGATGTCTGCGACGTGTTCCTCGAAGACACCGTGCGTGGAGGGGTAAGTGATCATGAGGACGGCGAGCTCGTCACGGTGCTTCGCGATCTTGGCCCGAAGATCCTCTATGTCGACCTCGCCGTCGTCGGCGGTCTTCACCACGACGACCTTCATACCGGCCATGACGGCGCTCGCGGCGTTGGTGCCGTGCGCGGAGGACGGGATCAGGCAGACGGTGCGCCCGTGGTCCCCGTTGGCCCTGTGGTACGCACGGACGGCGAGCAGCCCGGCGAACTCGCCCTGCGAGCCCGCGTTGGGCTGGATGGAGACGGCGTCGTAACCGGTGACCTCCGCGAGACGCTCCTCCAGCTCACGGATGAGGGTGAGGAAGCCCTGTGCCTGCTCGGCCGGCGCGAAGGGGTGCAGCGCACCGAACTCGGGCCAGGTGATCGACTCCATCTCGGCCGTCGCGTTGAGCTTCATGGTGCAGGAACCCAGCGGGATCATGCCGCGGTCCAGCGCGTAGTCGCGGTCGGCGAGCTTACGGAGGTAGCGCAGCATCGCCGTCTCGGAGCGGTACTGGTGGAACACCGGGTGCGTGAGGACGGCGTCGGTGCGCAGCAGTCCGTCGGGCAGCGCCTCGGCCGCCTCGGCGTCCAGGGCCTCGATGTCGCCACCGGCGCCGAAGGCCGCCCAGACGGCGGCGATCCGGGCACGGGTGGTCGTCTCGTCGCAGGCGACGGAGACGTGGTCGGCGTCGACGAGGCGCAGGTTCACGCCGCGCTCACGGGCGCCGGCGACCACGTCCGCCGCCCCACCGGGCACCCGGACGGTGAGCGTGTCGAAGTAGGCGTCGTGCACGACCTCGGCCCCGGCGGCCCGCAGCCCCTCGGCGAGGATCACGGCGAAGCGGTGGGTGCGCCGCGCGATCGTCCGCAGGCCCTCGGGCCCGTGGTAGACCGCGTACATGCCGGCCATGACGGCGAGCAGCACCTGGGCGGTACAGATGTTGCTGGTGGCCTTCTCCCGGCGGATGTGCTGTTCACGGGTCTGCAGCGCCAGCCGGTAGGCCTTGTCGCCGTCCGCGTCGACGGAGACACCGACGAGGCGGCCGGGCAGGCTGCGGGCGAACTTCTCGCGCACGGCCATGAAGCCGGCGTGCGGTCCGCCGAAGCCCATCGGGACACCGAAGCGCTGTGTGGTGCCCACGGCGATGTCCGCGCCCAGCTCGCCGGGCGAGGTGAGCAGCGTCAGGGCCAGCAGGTCGGCGGCGACGGAGACGATCGCGCCCAGTCCGTGCGCCTGCTCGATGACGGGCTTGATGTCCCGTACGGCACCGGAGGCACCCGGGTACTGGAGCAGCACGCCGAAGACGCCGCGTTCGGCGACCTCCGCCGGGATGCCCTCGCTGAGGTCGGCGACGACGACCTCGACACCGGTCGGCTCGGCGCGGGTTCCGATCACGGCGATGGTCTGCGGCAGCGTGTCGGCGTCGACCAGGAAGACGCCGCCCTTGACCTTGCCGACCCGTCGTGCCAGCGCCATCGCCTCGGCCGCGGCCGTGCCCTCGTCGAGCAGCGAGGCACCCGAGGTCGGCAGTCCGGTGAGGTCGGCGACCATCGTCTGGAAGTTGAGAAGGGCCTCGAGCCGCCCCTGGGAGATCTCCGGCTGGTACGGCGTGTAGGCGGTGTACCAGGCGGGGTTCTCCATGACGTTGCGCAGGATCACCGGCGGGGTGAACGTCCCGTAGTAGCCGAGCCCGATCATCGGTGCGAGCACCTGGTTGCGGTCGGCGAGGCTGCGCAGCTCGGCCAGGACCTCTGCCTCGGTGCGGGCCTCGGGGAGGTTCAGCGCCTCGGCGCTCCTGATCACGTCGGGCACGGCGGCCGCGGTGAGCTCGTCGAGGGAGCCGTAGCCGACCTGGGCGAGCATCTTCGCCTGAGCCCCGGCATCGGGCCCGATGTGGCGGTGCTCGAACGGAATGCCCTGCTCCAGCTGGGAGAGCGGAGTGCGACGGGGGGTCATGTTGGAGGCCTCCTGGTCTGTCACGACCTGCGAGGGGCACCACGGCGTGGCTGCCCGGACGGCCTCCCCCTCTGTCATCTGACCTGAGAGCTTCACCGGCACGCCGAGGGCATACCGGTTTTCACCGTCGGTGAGGGCGGTGCCCGTCGCGGCACGCTGCCGTACGGATCCCGCCCTGCTTTCCAGAGTGACCTCGTCCGTGCGGTACAGGGGCCTGAGAGATTCCGGGGAGGAGTTGCTCCTTCGGCGCCTCCGGACCACTCCGGAGAACTCTCCCGCACAGGGTCAGCAGCCGTGTTCCAGCCTACCAGCGGGGTGGGCGCCGGCCGTCTCGAGTGGCCGACGGCCCGGATCTGGCCTTTCGTAGTGCCTGTGGAGCAGCCGCGACCACTTCATGGAGTCGTGACCAGTGGGAGGCGCCGTGCAGACCGACATCGATCCGCGCAGCCTGATCGGCCGCAAGGCCTTCGACCGTCAAGGTGCCAAGATCGGAACGGTGGACGAGGTCTATCTCGACGATGCCACCGGGGTGCCCGAGTGGGCCGCCGTACGCACCGGCCTGTTCACCAGGGACGCGTTCGTCCCTCTGGAGCCGAGCGAGTTCGTCGACGGTGCCCTGCTGATCCCCTTCGACAGGTCGCTGATCAAGGACGCGCCCGACTTCGGCGTGGGCCGCCACCTGTCTCCCGAGCAGGAACTGCAGCTCTACCGCCACTACGGGCTCGACTCGTCCTCCTCCTCCGCCGGCACAGGCCCCGACAGGGACTTCGGCAAGCTGGCCGGCCACGAGGAGTAGTCCGCCGGGTCCCGGACCAGTGGCAGGGGGTCGGCGGGCCTCAGCGCCGGATCGCCGACGAGGAACGTGCGCACCCGGCCGGGGGGCGTCCACGGTTCCTCGAAGCGCACGGTGACACGGCCGACGCCGCTGCCCTGCACCCAGCCGTGGCCGTGGACGTCGTGCCGTACGTCGTGTCCGGCCTGCCATCGCCGCAGGGCAGGCTGTTCCCCGCTCCCCCGGGCCTCCGCTCCCGCCGCTTCGTCCGGCGCCCCGCCCCGCCCGTCGGTGGCGGCGTCGGCGGCCGCGGACTCCTCGGCCGCGTGCTCCGCGTCGGCAGCCTGCGCGAAGAGATCCTCCTGCGTGAAGTCCGCCAGCCCGGTGACACCGACTCCGAGCAGCCGCACCCCGCCGGTCGTGTCCACCGCCTCCAGGAGCCGCGCTGCCGCCTCCCTGACCACCGTGGGGTCATCTGTGGGGCCACGCAGCGTCTCGGACCTGGTGAGGGTCGAGAAGTCGTAGCGGCGCACCTTGAGGACGACCGTGCGCCCGGACCGCCCCGCGTTCCGCAGCCGCTGCACACAGCGGTCCGCCAGGCGCTCCACCTCCGTCCTGACGCGCACCCGGTCGTGCAGGTCGACGTCGAAGGTGTCCTCGACCGACACCGACTTGGCGTCCCGCTCGGCGACGACGGGACGATCGTCGTAGCCACGCGCCATACGGTGGAGCGCCACTCCGTGCGCCTTGCCCAGCAGCCTCACGAGCTCCGCCTCTCCGGCCTCCGCCAGGTGGCTGACGACGGTCATCCCGGCACGCCGGAGATGGTCGCCCGTGGCGGGCCCCACACCCGGGAGGGTGCGCACGGACATGGGTGCCAGGAGCTCACGCTCGGTGCCGGGCTCGATCAGCAGCAGCCCGTCGGGCTTCGCCTCCTCGGAGGCGATCTTGGCCAGCATCTTGGAGCCGGCCAGACCCACCGAACCGCTCAGCCCGGTGACACCCCGGATCACGGTGCGCAGTTGCTCACCGACCAGACGGGCGGACGCCGAGTCGTCGGCGACCCCGCCCGCCTCCAGATCGACGAAGGCCTCGTCCAGGCTGAGTGGCTCGACGAGCGGAGACAGCCGCCCGAGCAGCTCCATCACCTGGTCGCTCACCGTCCGGTAGAGCGCGAAACGCGGGACCAGATACGCAGCGTTGGGCGCGAGCCGCCTCGCCTGCGCCATGGGCATCGCCGAGTGCACGCCGAGACGCCTCGCCTCGTACGAAGCGGTGGCGACCACGCCGCGCATCCCGAGACCACCGACGACCACCGGCTTGCCGCGCAGGCTGGGCTTCGCCGCCTGCTCCGCAGAGGCGTAGAAGGCATCCATGTCCAGATGCAGGATGGTCGGTGCGGCTCTCACACCGACCGATGCTGCCCTACGCCACTGACAACCGCGCTGCCCGGCACCCGCGCCGCACCGCCCGGGGGCTCAGACCGCGCGGTTGCGCCGGCGCGCCAGTTCGTCGGCGGGGTTGTTGCCGATCAGGGTCTCCCCGGTGTCGACGCGCTCTCCGTGGAGCTGGGACAGCGCCGCGTCGACGTCCCGCCACACGACGCCCACAGCGATGCCGAAGACTCCCTGACCCCCCTGGAGCAGCTTCACGACCTCGTCGGGCGAGGAGCACTCGTAGACCGTCGCTCCGTCGCTCATCAGGGTCATCCGCTCGAGATCCGTGAATCCGCGGGCCCTGAGGTGCTGGACGGTGGTGCGGATGTTCTGGAGAGCGACCCCCGTGTCCAGGAACCGCTTGACGATCTTGAGGAGGACCACGTCCCGAAAACTGTAGAGACGCTGGGTCCCCGACCCGTAGGCCGGGCGTACGCTCGGCTCCACCAGCCCCGTACGGGC
Source organism: Streptomyces sp. NPDC005752 (assembly GCF_040630715.1). Lineage (NCBI taxonomy): Bacteria > Bacillati > Actinomycetota > Actinomycetes > Kitasatosporales > Streptomycetaceae > Streptomyces > Streptomyces sp. NPDC005752. The sequence continues at coordinate 170,693 of NZ_JBEXYB010000013.1, forward strand.
CCAGTAGTCGAGCTGTCGGTAGGTGATCCCGGCCGCCGCACACGCCGTCGGCCCTCGATAGCCGATGTCCCCTGCCCCTGCTGCCACACCGTCCGCTGCCACCACCGCCGGCTGAACCGGCTGTCTGATGGAGTGGTCGGCTGCACTCCCGTGCTGCCGGTACGGCCCACCCTCAGCCGTACCGTCGCCGCTGCTTCTCACGCCGACCTCCGTCCTAGACCTGCCACCTCGAAGGTAGGCAGTCACCAGGGGTGCGTCAACGATCGCCACACTCGGCACGCCGAGTGATAATCACCCTGAGGGTGGTTTCCCGTGACTGATTTCCGGGAAAGGCTTGCCGGATGCGCTGACGCCCCCGTTGTCAGGACGGTCACTGGCTGTTGGTACCGAAGTCCTCCGGCGAGATCTGGTCGAGGAACTCGCGGAACTTCTCCACCTCGTCCTCCTGCTCGTCCGGGATGGCGATACCGGCGTCGTCCAGTACACCGTCACTGCCGTAGATCGGCGTACCGGTGCGCAGGGCGAGCGCTATGGCGTCGGACGGCCTGGCGCTCACCTCGACCCCACTGGCAAAGACCAGCTCCGCGTAGAAGACCCCTTCCTTGAGGTCCGTGATCCGGACCTCGGTGAGCTCCTGGCCCACGGCCTCGAGCACATCCTTGAAGAGATCATGGGTCAGCGGCCTGGCCGGAGCCATGCCCTGCTGGGCGAAGGCGATCGCGGTCGCTTCCCCAGGGCCGATCCAGATAGGGAGATACCGGTCGCCTCCCACTTCACGCAGGAGCACGATCGGTTGGTTGGAGGGCATTTCCACCCGGACACCCACAACGTCGAGCTCGTTCACACAGCAACCCTAGGACGTGCCCGCCATGTTTGGATAGTCGGGCTCCTCCGTGCTCAGTGGGATCCGGTCTTCAGCGCGGTCATCACGAGCGCCGCGTGAAGCCTGACCGAGAGCTCCGCCAGCTCCTTCGCCGTGGCCTCGGCATGGGCCCTGGTCTGCGGATTCCGGTGCCGACGCAGGGGCGCGACGACCTGTTCGACCAAGCCGGCCTCGCGCTCCGCGGCCGCTTTGACGGCCCGCAGATGCCGAGTTTCCAAACCGAATCGGCCCAGGTCCGCCACCAGACGCGCCACGTTCACCGCCTCGGCGTCGTAGCTGCCACCGGAGGCGGCCACGATCAGCCCGTACGCCTCCCACTCGTCCAGCTGCTCCTCCGTGGCCTCAGCGGCTGCCAGGAGCTCCGGGCGTCCGATGCGGGCAGCGGTGGCCCGCCCCGGGTCCTGGTGGTCCCTGAGCGGGTCCACGGGCTCGCCCGGGCCGCCGGGCGACGGCAGGGCCGCCTGCTCACCGCGCGCCAGGGCTTCCAGGTGCTCACGGATGACCTTGAGCGGGAGGTAGTGGTCCCGCTGCATGCGCAGCACCTGCGCCAGCCGCTCGACGTCGCCGGGGCTGAACTTCCGGTAGCCCGACGGCGTCCGCTGGGGGTCGATCAGGCCTTCCGCCTCCAGGAAGCGGATCTTGGAGATGGTGACTTCAGGAAACTCGTCGCGCAGCTGCAGGAGCACCGTGCCGATGCTCATCGCGCGCTCGCCTGCGGCGGCGGTGCCGTGACCGGCACCGCCTGTCGGTGTTCGCAGCATGGACCTTCCTGGGGGTCCCCCCGGACGGAGTCCGGGGGAGGGTCACACGCCCCGCTGGCTGGCGTAGAAGACCAGCCGGTACTTCCCGATCTGGACTTCGTCGCCGTTGGTCAGCGCGACGGAATCGATGCGCTCGCGATTGACGTAGGTGCCGTTCAGGCTGCCGACGTCGCCCACGGTGAAACTACCGTCCGGGCTCCTGTTGAACTCCACATGACGCCGCGACACGGTCACGTCGTCGAGAAAGATGTCGCTCTGCGGGTGACGGCCCGCCGTCGTCAGGTCGCCGTCCAGCAGGAAGCGGCTGCCGGAGTTCGGGCCGCGACGGACCACCAGCAGTGCGGACCCCGCCGGCAGGGCGTCGACGGCGGCCTGGGCCTCCGGGGAGAGCGAGGGAACGGCCGTCTGGCCCGTCGCCTCGGCCTCGTACGCCTCGATACCTGAGATGGAGATGGTCGAGGTCGTCTCCGAGGCGCGCTCGGGCACCCCGCCCCGCAGCGGCGCGCCGCAGTTGGAACAGAAACGGCTGGCCTGGGCGTTCCGATGCCCGCACCTCGTACAAACCGGCATGGACGAGCCCTCCGGAGCAGAGCCGAAGCCTCCACCCGTGTTCGAGGTCGATGATTCACCGAAACCTATGCGCCCTGCACCTCCAGGGTCAACGGACGGCGCGCCGGACCCGCCGGCGGCTCCCTGGACCTCGTCGCGGAAGAGCGGGCGCTCCGAGCCCTGCTCCTCGGCACCCTGACGCGGCGCGCGGTGGCGGGCAGCGCTGTTGCTGTCCTCGCGGGCACTCTTTCCGAACAACTTCGCAAACAACTTCACGGGCGTTTCCCCTTGACCGAAATAGACCCGCCCGTGGGGCAGGACGAACCCTGAATGAACACACCTGCCGACCCGGACATCTTCACAACGTCCGTATCCACCCGACAGTTTCCACCACGCGTCACCGATCCGTTGCGCCGACCCCCCGCAACCTGACGCCCGTCTCCTTCGAACACCGCGCGCCGCCCTCTCACCGGGACGACGATCGAGCGTAATCAGGCTGCTTCGCCGGCCGCAAGGCGTCCACGACGATGTCCTCGGCGCGTGTCACCTCCGCCGTGGCCTGCTCCTTCTCGAGCGTCTGCACCACACCACCGGGAATGTTCAGAGCGGGCTCCAGGTCCTGCGGCTTGCCGATGACCTTGAACGCGTAGGGGGCCTCGACCTTCCGGCCGTCGACCTTCAGCTCTCCCCCGTCACCGGAGAAGTACGTATCGGCCACCACGCGCACGCCGTTGATCTGGATCGCCTCGGCGCCCGCCGCCCTCAGCTCCTGGATGGTGTCGAGGAGCATGTCCGCCTCCACCGCACCGCCCGGGTCACTGATGGTCAGCGTGATGCCGGGGCCGTGCGCCGCGACCGTACCCGCCAGGATACCGAGTTGGCGCTCCTTCTCGAGCGTCTGCTTACGCGCTTCCTCCGCCTGGTCGGAGCTGTTCTCCAGCTCCGTTCGCTGGTCGTCGAGACGCTGCTTCTCGTCCTCCAGGCGCTGGGTGCGGTTGTCGAGCTCGTCAAGGATGCGGACCAGGTCCTCCTGACGGGCACCGCGCAGTGCGCTGTTGTCGCTGTTCGACCTCACCTGGATGGCCAGCCCGAGACCGAGGACGAACAACAGGAGCGCCACGATCAGTTGGGCTCTGCTCACCCTGGGCGGCCAGAGACCCGACCGCAGCCGCTGGCGGCCGGAGGCCTCATCGGGCCTGGCCTCGGGGGACGGCGCGGGTGCGGGCGCTTCGGGCGGGAGCGCACCGTCGGGACGCTCGCGGCGGTGGTGGTGGTGTCCGCCGCCCGGGTTCTGTTCGCTGTTCATCGGCCTCAGGCCCGGAAGACGTGCCGGCGGATGGCCGCGGCGTTGGAGAAGATCCGGATGCCGAGCACGACCACCACACCGGTGGAGAGCTGGGCCCCGACGCCCAGTTTGTCACCGAGGAAGACGATCAGGGCGGCCACCACGACGTTCGAAAGGAACGACACCACGAAGACCTTGTCCACGAAGATCCCGTCGAGCATGGCCCGCAGACCGCCGAAGACGGCGTCGAGCGCGGCCACCACGGCGATCGGCAGATAGGGCTCGACCACCGCCGGCACTTCGGGCCGGACCAACAGTCCGACCACGACTCCCACGACGAGGCCCAGTACGGCGATCACGATGTGCCTTTCCCTGTGTCTGCCGCACCACTGCCCGTGTCTGCGGCCTGAGGCTCTGCTGTACGTACGATCAGGCTGGGCGCGGCAGGAAGACGCACCTTCTCCTGCTCGGAGATGTTGGTGCGGATGTCGAAACTCTCGTGCAGCGCCTGAAGATACTGGCCATCGGCACTGTCCTGGAAGGCGGTGGCGAGCTTTTTCCCGTCCCCCACCGCCAGCACCGTGTACGGCGGCACGAGCGGCCTGTTGTCGACCAGTATGGCGTCGCCCGCCGCCCTGATCGCGGAGAGGGCCGTGAGCCGCTGCCCGTTGATGGCGACCGCCTCGGCGCCGGACTGCCACAGTCCGTTGACCACGCGCTGCATGTCCCGGTCACGTACGCGCCCGGTGTCGGCGAAGCCGGTGGACTCACGGGGCCCGCCACCACCCTGGTCGGTGTCCTCGGCGTCGTCCACGACCAGTTTGATCCCGGTGCCCTCGACAGGGGTGGCGCCCGACAGCAGCGCCACCAGGCTTCCCTGGTCCCCGCCGTGCTCCTGCAGCGCCTTGCGCTGACGCTCGACGACGTCCTTGCGCAGGCCGTCGACGTCCGCTTCCAGTGCGTCGGCCGTGGACGTCTCGGCGTTCACCCGGTCGATGAGCTCCTCGCGCTCCTTCGCCACGACCGGCGCCGCGACCTGGGCCTCGGCGGCACCGAGTGTCACCACGAGGGCGGCCAGCACCAGACCTGCGGCGAGGCCCAGCTTCGCCTTCAGAGTGCGAGGCAGGCCCTCCGTGCCGTCGGCGCGGCGACGTGCCGAAGCCTCGGCGTATCCCTCGTCGAGGCTGTGTTCCATCACGGTGGTCAGCAGCGACATGGACGCGTCGGGGCGAGCACGCGGCGGAGCGCTACTCCGATCGGGGGGCGGCTGCGACATGCCGCACATCGTCGCACGTCATGCCTGCTGCCGCCGAATGGCCCCACCGTCCGTCCGGAAGCCGCCGTACACGGCTTCCGGACCGGGGCGTAGGCCATGGTCCTTCGTTCGGCGGATCAGGCCGCAGCCCGGCCTGATCCGAACGGGAACTCTAGTCGCCCGCGCTGTCCACGACGGCTGCCCACTCGTCGAGCAGCGCCTGGGCCGAGGCGTCGTCGGGACCCTCCGCCCACAGGTGGGTGACGGCCTCGGACGGGTCGGGCAGGACCATCACCCATCGGCCGTCGGTCTCGACGACGCGAACACCGTCGGTGGTGTCCACGCTCCGTTCTCCGGCGGCCTCCACCACCCGGCGCATGACAAGTCCCTTGACCGCCCACGGTGTGGCGAGGTCGCGACGCAGCACATGGGCGCGCGGGATGCGGGCGTCGATCTGGCTGAGGGTGAGCTGTGTCCTGGCCACCAGTCCGATCAGCCTGACGAAGGCCGCCGCACCGTCGAAGACGCTGCTGAACTCGGGGACGATGAATCCGCCGCGGCCGTCACCGCCGAAGATGGTGGTGTCTTCCCGGCCCACGCGGGTCAGATCGTCGGGTGACGTGGTCGTCCACTCCACCTGCGTCCCGTGGTAGGCCGCGACCTGCTCGGCGACGCGGGTGGTCGTCACCGGCAGGGCCACCCGACCGCTCCTCCGCTCCGCCGCCACGAGGTCGAGCATGACCAGGAGCGCCCGGTCGTCCTCGATGATGCGGCCCCGCTCGTCCACGAGGGACAGCCGTTCGCCCACGGGGTCGAAACGCACACCGAAGGCGGCCCGCGCGGACGACACGATCTCGCCGAGTCGCACCAGTCCCGCACGCCTCGATTCGGCCGACTCGGTCGGGCGGGACTCGTCGAGCCCCGGGTTGATCGTCAGCGCGTCCACGCCGAGGCGCCCCAGGAGGCTGGGCAGCACGAGCCCCGCACTGCCGTTGGACGCGTCCACGACGACCTTGAGCCCCGCGTCGGCGATGCCGGCCGTGTCGACGTTGCGCAGGAGCGAGCCCGTGTAGGAGTCGAAGACGCTGGACGGGAAGTGCAGGTCGCCGATCTCTCCGGGGAAGGCCCTTCGGTACTCCTGGCGTGCGTAGACCCGGTCCAGCTTGCGCTGGCGGGCCTGGGAGAGGTCGGCTCCCCGCTCGTCGAAGAACATGATGTCGACCGAGTCGGGCACACCGGGGGACGTCCGGATCATGATGCCGCCGGCGCTGCCCCGAGCCGTCTGCTGCCGGGCCACCGGCAGCGGCACGTTCTCCAGGTCCCGGACGTCGATGGCGCTCGCCTGCAACGCCGAGATGACCGCCCTCTTCAGCGCACGGGCACCACGGGAGTGGTCACGGGCGGTGGTTACCGTCGCACCCTTCTTCAGGGTCGTCGCGTACGCCCCGGCGAGCCGCACGGCGAGTTCCGGGGTGATCTCGACGTTCAGGATGCCGGAGACACCGCGGGCGCCGAAGAGATGCGCCTGACCGCGCGACTCCCAGATCACGGAGGTGTTGACGAACGCGCCGGCTTCGATGGTCTTGAAGGGGTAGACCCGGACGTTGCCCTGAATGATCGACTCCTCGCCGACCAGACACTCGTCACCGATGACGGCGCCGTCCTCGATGCGCGCCGCCCGCATGACGTCGGTGTTCTTGCCGATCACACAGCCGCGCAGATTGCTGTGCTGACCGACGTAGACGTTGTCGTGAACGACCGCCCGGTGAAGGAACGCGCCGGATTTCACCACGACGTTCGAGCCCACCACGGTGTGTTCACGGATCTCGGCGCCGGCTTCGATCTTGGCGTAGTCACCGATGTAGAGCGGCCCCCGCAGGACGGCGTCGGGGTGGACTTCGGCCCCTTCAGCGACCCAGACCCCGGGGGAGATCTCGAAGCCGTCGAGTTCGACGTCGACCTTGCGCTCCAGTACGTCGGCCTGGGCCTTCACGTAGCTCTCGTGCGTGCCCACGTCTTCCCAGTAGCCCTCTGCGATGTAGCCGCAGATCAGCTTGCCGTCCTTCATCAGCTGCGGGAAGACGTCACCGGACCAGTCCACCGAGGTGTCGGCCTGGACGTAGTCGAAGACCTCGGGCTCCATGACGTAGATGCCCGTGTTCACGGTGTCCGAGAAGACCTGGCCCCAGGTGGGCTTCTCCAGGAACCTTTCGACCTTTCCCTCTTCGTCCACGATCGTGATCCCGAATTCCAGAGGGTTCGGGACCCGGGTCAGGCACACCGTGACGAGGGCGCCCTTTTCCTTGTGGAACGCGATGAGGTCGGTGAGATCGAAGTCGGTGAGGGCGTCGCCGGAAATGACCAGGAAGGTGTCGTCCTTCAGTGCCTCCTCGGCGTTCTTCACGCTCCCCGCGGTGCCGAGTGGCTTCTCCTCGTTGGCATAACTGAGCTCCATCCCGAGCTCTTCACCGTCGCCGAAGTAATTCTTGACGAGAGAGGCGAGGAACTGGACGGTGACCACGGTCTCGTTGAGCCCGTGCCTCTTGAGCAGGCGCAGCACATGCTCCATGATCGGCCGGTTGGCCACGGGCAGGAGCGGCTTGGGCATGCTTGAGGTCATAGGGCGAAGGCGGGTGCCTTCACCGCCTGCCATCACGACGGCCTTCATGTCGGAAACGTCCTCCTCGAAGAGACGACGGTCTGGCCGACTTCGCCCGTCGGGGCAACACCACGACTATCGGGTGTGGGCCGGCGACGCTGCACGGCACCACGTCAACGAGCTAATCGGCTACTTGATCCGCCTTGACGAGACGGCGGACCTGGACCACGTAAAGGACTCCTGCCCACCAATACAGGGTTGTACCCCATCCGGCGAACGCCCATCCGAAAATGGTCCCCAGCGAAGCAAGCCAACCACTTCCGTCGCTGAGCAGCAACAAGGGGAAGGCGTACATCAGGTTGAATGTTGCAGCTTTGCCGAGGAAGTTCACCTGCGGCGGCGGATAGCCGTGACGGCGCAGGATTCCCACCATGACGAGGAGCATCAGTTCGCGGGCGAGGAGCGCGGCCGTGAGCCACAGGGGCAGGATCTCGCGCCAGGTCAGCCCGAAGAGGGTCGACAGGATGTAGAGGCGGTCGGCTGCCGGGTCCAGGAGCCGGCCGAGGCTGCTGATCTGGTTCCAGCGCCGGGCGAGCTTGCCGTCCAGGTAGTCGCTGATCCCGCTCAGCATCAGGACCAGCAGGGCCCAGCCATCACTGTTGGGTCCGCCGAACACGGGGCGAAGAATCAGCCACAGGAAGAGCGGGACGCCGAGGAGACGAGCCGTGCTGAGGATGTTGGGGATGGTGAGTACTCGGTCCGTCTGAACTCGAGTCTCCTGGACCTCCACCCGGGGGCCTCCTGTGAGGAACGTGCCAATGATGCCCCCTGACCCTACCCTCAGCCGCCGGCGAACGGTGCACAGGGGTGCGGGAGAACGGGCGTGAACGCAGAAAAGCCCCGTGCCACAAGGGCACGGGGCTTTCCCGGAATAATTGTTCGGCGGCGTCCTACTCTCCCACAGGGTCCCCCCTGCAGTACCATCGGCGCTGAAAGGCTTAGCTTCCGGGTTCGGAATGTAACCGGGCGTTTCCCTAACGCAATGACCACCGAAACACTATGAAATTAACCAACACCGGATATAAACACGGCCGTTCGTTATTTCAGAACTAACACAGTGGACGCGAGCAACTGAGGACAAGCCCTCGGCCTATTAGTACCAGTCAGCTCCACCCGTTACCGGGCTTCCACATCTGGCCTATCAAC